>DAIRSJ010000022.1:3740-10775 GCA_036804445.1 Candidatus Egerieousia sp. | reverse complement strand
CTCTGCAAACTATCCGGAAGGATAGATGTAAGCAACTTGGCATGAAGCACTTGGGGAGACTCTATCATTTCACCGTAAACCATTAGATGAGCATAATTTTCCATCTGCTCCTTAACGGCATCTATAACTTCTCTGCGGCCGTGACCAACGTTGCTAACGGACACCCCGGAAATAAAGTCCAAATAACGTCTCTCCGGCGAGTATAAAAAAACACCCTCAGCCCTAACGATGTTTAATCCAAGCGGTTTTGAGGATGTTTGTGCAACGTGCTTAAAGAAAAGTTCCCTTAATATTGTAGGTTCCTGTTCCATAACACTATGTCGTTCGGAAATTTATGCTTCTCTGCACAAGTTTCCGTTTTGTCTCCTTATTTTTTTGTAGTCTTCTTTGCTGCAGGTTTTGCTTCCGCTTCTTTTGCGGAACTCTTAATTGACTTTTTAACGTCCTTGGCACCAGATGCTTCACTCTTTGGAGCGCCCTTCTCATCTTCTTCTTCATCAAACTTCTCGCTAACCAAAATTCTTCCGCAATATTCGCAAACAATGATTCTCTTGCTGCTCTCAATATCTATCTCTCTTTGAGGAGGTATCTTGTTAAAGCAACCGCCGCACGCACCACGTACAACCTTAACCACGGCCATCTTGTTACGGGCATTGGATCTTACTTTTTCATACGCTGCAAGCATACGAGGATCTATCTGAGATTGAATCTCTTCCGATTGCTTAAGCAAATCCTTCTCCTCTCTCTCAGTCTCCTTTACAATGCCGTCAAGTTCCTTCTTTTTGTTAGCCAAATCCTCCTGACGTCCCGTAAGTTCAGCCGTCTCAACGTTGTAAATTTCCTTTTTCTCTACAAGAATCTTGGTATTGTCCGCTATCTTCTTTTCTGAAAGCTGACTGTCAAGTTCCTGATATTCTATTTCCTTGGAAAGAGAATCAAACTCTCTGTTATTCTTGACATTATTACGCTGCTGCTCATATTTCTTTATAGCCGCCTTTGCGCCAACAATGTCCTGTTTCTTTGAAGCTATAAAAGCCTCAATATCTTTGATCTCTTTTGCCAAAGATGCAATCTTTGCCTTATGTCCGAGAATCTCATCTTCAAGGTCTTGTACTTCCAAAGGAAGCTCGCCTCTCAACATATAAATCTTGTCTATCCTGGAATCCGTCTTCTGAAGCTCATAAAGGAGTTTCAGCTTTTTCTCCATGCTGTCGGGATCCAAATTCTTAGAAATCTGAAGAGATACAAAGGTCTCGCCCTTAACTACCTTAGGGTTAACCGTCTTTATTGCCTGTTTTGTTGCCATATTCTATAAATCAGCGCCGCGTGAATTGCAGCAGTAATTACTTTTATTCTGTCCTCACCTATAACTTCCAAATAATGTACTACTTAGAAATGATAAATCGGGCTTTTATCCCTTTTGCTCAAAGAGACCGCAAATTTAGAAAAATTTTTCTTAACAATACTCTCCAAAAGAGCAACCGCCTCCCATTCACTCTCATAATGCCCAATATCCAGAATCATAAAGCCCTCCGGCTGGTAAAAATTATGATGGCTGACATCCGCCGTAACCAGTGCCTGAGCTCCCGCAGCAATTGCGTCTTTTGCAGAACCCTGCCCAGAACCACTGCTAACCGCCACTTTTGTGATTTTTCCTGCGGCCGCCGCTATCCCGTCATCTGTTGCAATGCAGTATCCGATTGGCTTTGAACACCGTAGATATTTAAGGCCAAACTGCTTCTTAACAAATTTAATGAACTCCTCGCCATTCATGCCATTCCCACCTTTTTCTCCGCTTTTGCCTTTTAAGGTCCCGACAGTTTTTAATGTTCCAATCACCCCAAAGCCGTCCGGGCTCAGCACTTTGCAATTCTGTAAATTTAACCTTTTGGCCATCAAATCATTAAGACCGCCGCGTGCTTTATCAAGCGGCGTGTGGCTGGAATAAATTGTAATATTATTTTTAATTGCCGTTGCAATAGAGCGTCCTTGCAGACTCTCCGAGGAATAAACATTATTGTAAAGCACACTCCTGCATCCCCCAAAAATCAGCGGATGATGAGTCAGAATCATATCACAATTCCGCTCCACCGCCTCTTCAACAACATCCAAAGTACAATTTAACGCTATAAGTACTTTATGTACAGCCGCTTGCGGGTCACCAACGGAAAATCCGCTGTTGTCCCACTCGGCCTGTGCGCTAAGCGGGGCAAATTTTTCCACTGCCCTTGCTATGTCAATTGCCCTCACCATATTAACCGTTTTTGCTTTTTCTTTTGACATTGCCCTTGATGTTCCTTTCACTATTTATCCTCCGGAAAATCGACTGATTCATCATCATTGTCGCCCGCGTTGCCCGCACCCTCTAAGTCATCTGCAACTTCCATACCGTCAGCAAGTTGCCTGACAACTCCCTGCAACTTCTCCTTAATAGAATTCAATCTGGTAATTACCTCCAAACGTTTATCCTCACCCGTAACATTGTCCCTCATCCTGCGCTCCGCCCCTTCCAAAGTCATACCCAAATCCTTAACAAAGTGATGAATAAGCTTAAAATTCTCAACATCTTTTGCCGTAAACAATCTGTTGCCCTTCTTATTGCGGGCCGGCTTAATAAACTGAGGAAACTTCTCCGCCCAAAAACGCACAAGAGAAGCGTTCTCTTTCAGCAGGTCAGAGACCTCCCCTATAGTATAGTATACTTTTCCGCTTTCTGACATAACATCAGCAAATATAATGAATTTTGATTGTCACTTAAAGTTTTTGTTGATGTGAGCAGCACAATCATAACCCGCGGCCGCAACCTTTAATCCAATGCCTGCCCGGTGTTTTGTGCAGCAGAAACTACATCCATGTAGGCATGAGCATCCAGTTTTCCAAAGAAATAATGGACCGGATTCATATAGCGGCCATTGAAGATAACCTCATAATGCAAGTGCGGCGCCATGGACATGCCGGACATCCCCACTCGACCAATAACCGCTCCCTGTTTAACGCTCTGTCCCGCACGTACATATATGATTCCGACATTTGCATATCTTGTTCTGTACCCGTTCTGATGATTGATGCTGAAAGTTTTACCGCCACTGCGGTCCTCGCCTTTTCCCATTTTTTCAACAACTCCGTCAGCCGGAGCAAGAATCTCTGTTCCGGTAGCTGCGGGCAAATCAAGTCCGTTATGCGCAACAATACTCTTAAAAAAAGGATTAATTTTTTTCCCGACAGATGCCCCGACTTGTTGAACTGCAAAATTATTTATCGGGACAATAGAAGGAATATTTCTTACGCTGGCTCCTAAAAACTTAAATGCCTTTTTGATTGAATCAATTGATGCCTTAACTTCTTGCGCGGATACCAACGCCGTGTCCAACCTGCTTGTCATCATCTTTACAATACGTTTATTCTTAACGGTATCCAAGTCATAATCATAATCTGCAGCTCTTTTGGCAAGAGGAGAATAATCCGGAGGATCAGCATTAAAAATTGTATGATATACATCTCTATCCTTCTCCTGCAAAGACGCAACAGTCCCGTTAAGCACAACAAGCTGCTTCTGCATTTGCCTGTATTCCTGCTGCATAGCACGATTCTGCCGCATGATGCGTCTATCCTTGCCGGTATATATGATGCTGGAAAAAACAAAATAATAAAGAACGGTAAGCAAGATGCTGGCAATCAAATACTTGGTTATTAACCATATGCGGCCGCGCACGGTAAGTTTGTCTTCCACAAATTTGAGCTGTTCTTTGCTGAACCTGTATTTATTCTTCTTTGCCATTATTACCTCTTAATCATACGCTCATACTCCTGCGGAGATGTATCCTTCTTAAAATAATTCATAGGATTCACCTTACTCCCGCGATACTCCACCTCATAGTGCAAATGTGTTCCGGTACTGCGTCCGGTACTGCCCATCAATGCAATCTGCTGACCTCTCTGCACATACTCCCCCGGTCTTACTAAAGCTCTTGACAGGTGAGCATATCTTGTCCTGTATCCGAAACCGTGATCTAACACAACCTCATTGCCATAGCCAAAAAACGAATAATCCACCTCGGCAACTCTTCCGTTGCCTGTAGCATAAATCGGCTCACCCTGATGTCCCGCAAAATCCACTCCGGTATGCATTCTGCCCCCACCCTCAATAGGATCTACTCTAACACCGAAGCCGCTGGAAAATTTTATGTGATTTAAAAAAAGCGGCGGAATTGTAGGAACACAGGACGCCATTTCTCCCGCTCTCTTTGCCATCTTGGAAACATCATCATAACTAAGAGACTGAACATACGCCTTTTCATATAGCATATCCATTTTCATGTTGGAAGCAACCATAAAATCAGAATTTGCATAATTTTGCAGCCAGACATATTTTTCCGGAAATTGGTAACCTGCATTACGCTGATCGGCAGGGATTTCATCCATACCAAAGATTGGACGGTAAACATTATTGTCCCTCATTTGCAGCTCCTGCAAAATATGTCTGTTTGCATCCATTCTCCTGTCCAGAACTTCCAGCTTTGAACGCAGCCTTGCCGTAGTTTGACGCAGCTGAACCGTCCGAGGGGTCTCCAGTTTAAAAACCTTGATATACAAGAAATACCAGCCTCCCGCCGCGAGCAAAGAGAGCAGGAACATAATCATGCCCTTGCTCAATCGCTTCATAAAGGGAACTTTGTGAAGCTCATACGCAAGCGTCTCTGCGTTAAATTCATATCTCTTTTTAGCTGCCATTAGGATGACAAATTTAAATCAAATAGTTATTTTTGCAAATTACATGCAAAAGTGAAATATGATGACGTCAAAAGAAATACGAGCAGAATTTTTGCGCTTCTTTGAATCAAAGCAGCACAAAATTGTCCCCTCCGCGCCAATGATTGTGAAAAATGACCCAACGCTGATGTTCACCAACGCGGGTATGAATCAGTTTAAGGATATATTCCTTGGAAACGCGCCGGCATTTGCAAAACGTGCGGTCGATTCTCAGAAATGCCTGAGGGTTAGCGGAAAACATAATGATCTGGAAGAAGTCGGGCATGATACCTACCACCACACAATGTTTGAAATGCTTGGCAACTGGAGCTTTGGAGATTACTTTAAAGCGGAAGCTATCGAGTGGGCATGGGAGCTTCTGACCGGAGTCTTTAAGCTAAATCCCGACAGATTATATGCTACCGTTTTTGAGGGAAGCAAAGAGGACAAAGTTGAAATGGACGGCGAGGCTAAAGAAGCCTGGCTCAAGTATTTGCCGGAGGAGAGAATTTTGCTTGGCAATAAGCATGACAATTTTTGGGAGATGGGAGACATGGGACCTTGCGGAACTTGCAGTGAGATTCACATAGATTTGAGAGATGATGCAGAGCGGGAAAAAATTCCGGGAAAAGAGCTGGTCAACCAATCAAATCCCCTTGTCATTGAAATTTGGAATCTGGTATTCATGCAGTTTAACAGAAAAGCAGACGGTACCCTTGAACCGCTTCCTCATAAAAACGTAGATACCGGAATGGGGTTTGAGAGATTATGCATGGCAATGCAGGGGAAGAAGAGCAATTATGACACAGACGTTTTCACCCCGCTGCTGGACAAAATCGGAGAACTTGCAGGCACGGATTATAAGACTGCAAATGAAAAAGTTAGAATTGCAATGAGAGTTATTGCAGACCATACAAGAGCAATTACTTTTTCTATTGCGGACGGTCAGCTTCCCTCTAATGTAAAGGCCGGTTATGTGATCAGAAGAATTTTAAGACGCGCGGTGCGATATGCATATACATTCCTTAACGTTAAAGAACCGTTGCTGTATAGACTTGTGCCAACGCTGGTTACACAGATGGGAGATGCTTATCCGGAGATTAAAAAACAGCAGCAGCTCATAGAAAAAGTTACAAAAGAAGAAGAGGATGCCTTCTTAAAGACCTTGGACAGAGGCATTAAGATGATGGATGACTTGGTGGCAAAATGCAAAGAGGAGGCAGCAAAAAGCAATACGGGAACGGGCATTACGGCTGGAATCAGCGGAACAGATGCATTTGTTTTGTATGACACATTCGGGTTCCCGATAGACCTTACCGAGCTGATAGCCAAAGAAAACGGATTGGCTGTTGACTTAAAGGGATTTGAGGTGGAACTTGGAAAACAAAAAGCAAGAAGCAGAAATGCGGAGAGCAAGAAAGAGGGTGACTGGATAGAAGTATATCCATACACAGAACCTGTTTTCACAGGTTATGACAACGTTGTTGAGCATGGTGTTAAAATCCTTAAATACAGAGATGTAAAGACAAAGGGCAAAGAGATTTTTCACATTGTTTTGGACAAGACTCCTTTCTATGCGGAGAGCGGCGGACAGGTTGGCGATACAGGTTACATTGTTGCAGAAAACGGAGACAACGCGCAAAATGACAAATCTGTCGGGAACATAAAAATTCTCAATACAATAAAAGAGAACGGACTGACAATTCATGTTGCGGAGGAACTGCCGAATGATGTAAAAACCTCATTTACAGCACAAATAGATGAGGAAAAAAGAGCACGCACAACTGCAAACCACAGCGCCACTCACTTGCTGGATTTTGCATTAAGAAAAGTTCTTGGCACTCATATTGAGCAGAAGGGTTCTTATGTTGATTCTCATATTTTAAGATTTGACTTTTCACATTTTGAAAAAGTAAGTCCGGAAAAATTGAGAGAAGCGGAGAAAATAGTGAATGCAATGATTCGCGCAGACTACGTAAAAGATGAAAGACGCAACGTGCCAATTGAAGAGGCCCGCAAGAGCGGTGCAATTGCTTTATTTGGAGAAAAGTACGGCAATAATGTGCGAATAATAAAATTCGGAGACTCTGTGGAATTTTGCGGCGGAACACATATTGCATCTACCGGAAGAATCGGTTGGTTTAAAATAATTTCAGAAAGTGCAATTGCCGCAGGCGTAAGAAGAATTGAGGCAACAACCGGAGAAAGTGCAGAGGAGCTGGAATATGCAGCGGAAGACATCCTGATTTCCATAAAAGAGCTTTTCCATAATGCACCTAATGTGAT
>DAIRSJ010000022.1:0-3640 GCA_036804445.1 Candidatus Egerieousia sp. | reverse complement strand
GTAATGTACACAGATGACCTTGTTGCTCAAGGCTTTAATGCCGGCAAAGATATTAGGGAGGCAGCCAAATTTATTCAGGGAGGAGGCGGAGGCCAGCCTTTCTTTGCAAGTGCCGGCGGCAAAAAGGTTGACGGGCTTGAAGCCGCAGTAGAATGCCTTGTTAATTTGATTAAAAAGTAATGAATTTTAAGGACAGGAAAATAAACCTAAATCCGCTGCATATCAAGACAATAGACTTGTATATGCTAAAGTCGTTTTTAGGCCCGTTCATCCTCACATTCCTGATAGTCACCTTTATCCTTATGATGCAATTTCTATGGCTATACATAGATGAGCTTGTTGGAAAAGGGTTAAGTTTTGGAATTATTGTAGAGTTTATGGGATGGGGCTGCTGCACGCTAATCCCTTTGGCGCTGCCGCTTGCAACATTGCTGGCATCCATCATGACAATGGGAAACCTTGGAGAAAACAGTGAACTGCTTGCCATGAAAGCTGCCGGCATTTCCCTGCAAAGAATAATGATGCCTCTCTCCTATGTTGCCATATTCATAGTTGTCGGAGCCTTCTTTGCGTCAAACAATTTGATTCCTGTTGCATACAATAAAATTTACACTTTAAGAGAAGACATTGGAAAAACCAAGGATGAAATAAAAATCCCGACAGGTGTATTTTACAGTGGAATAGACGGTTATACAATAAGAGTAACAGAACGCGACGATAATGATCTGATGCACGGCATAATGGTTTACAACCACACAAAAGACAATGGTAACGTTGACTTAACGGTTGCAGACTCCGGGCGTTTTTCTCTTTCTGAGGACAAAAAAAGCTTGGTTATCATTCTGCATCACGGAACCAATTATCAGGAAACTAATAAGATAAACTTTGCAGACACCTCACTTGCCGTTCAAAAAATACAATTTAAGTATCAGATGTTTGCAATACCGCTGCAAAACTACGCTTTTCAGAAATCAGACAAGGCTAGGTACGGAAACGAGGTCATGGCCAAAAATTTAAAGCAACTTAAATATGACAGGGATTCTCTGACAAAAGAGTATTCCAAAAGTTTGGACATGCAGACTTCAAGAGCATTGACCGGAGATATACTCATACATACCGACCAGCTGGATACGGCAAGAAACAAGGGATATAAAAAGTCCGTTTCTCCCGGGACTTTGTTTAAGTGGACAAATAAAAATCAGGAGAGAAACTCTTATAGGGAAGCTATTAGCAATCTGGAAATTCAAAGAAATACCGCGGAATTTTATGCCGCCGAACTTTACAATTCTGCATATCCGTTAAGACGCACAAAAATAGAGAGTTATAGAAAATTCACTCTGTCAATCGCATGCCTGATTTTCTTCTTCATTGGCGCCCCTATTGGTGCAATTGTGCGCAAAGGAGGACTCGGCACACCTGCTATTATTTCCATTTTGTTCTTTGTATTGTACTGGGTAGTAGACATTAGCGGGAAAAAACTGGCAAACGACGGAGCCATTGGTCCGTTTGAAGGTGCATTTATCTCCACACTTGTGCTCGCCCCTATCGGAGCATTTTTGACTTGGAAATCTACTAAAGATTCTGCTTTGTTTAATCCGGAAGTAGTTTTCCATAACATTGGTAATTTCTTCAAAGGATTATTCAGCAAGGCCAAGAGACTGCAGCTAAGAGTGGAAAAAGAGGAACAGCGCAAAGAGGCTGAACGTGAGGACCGTGAGTGGCATGAGAGAGAAGCTGTGGAGAAGACGGGTGCAGACACAAATGCTGCTAAAAACACAATGAGCAGTTAGCCGGCATGGTTCAACCTCAGGTATTATTAAATGAATCAAATGAAAATAGAAAAAATCATATACATGGGCACTCCGGAATTTGCGGTTGCCCCTCTTAAAGCACTGCTGGACAATGGTTACAATGTTGCGGCAGTTGTCACGGTTCCGGACAGACCAAAAGGGCGCGGGCTTCAGCTTGCGGAGAGCGATGTAAAAAAATTTGCATGCTTAAACAATATCCCCGTGCTTCAGCCGGAAAAATTAAGAAATGAATTTTTTCTAAAAGAACTTGCCGCTTTTGATGCAGATATCTTTATTGTTGTGGCCTTTAGAATGTTACCGCAGTGCGTATGGCAGATGCCTAAGTTTGGAACATTCAATCTTCACGGTTCTTTGTTGCCGCGCTACAGGGGCGCCGCTCCTATCAACTGGGCAATAATGAACGGAGAGAAAGAGACCGGGGTTACAACATTTTTTATTGACGAGCAGATAGATACAGGGAAAATTTTAATGCAGGAACATTGCCATATTGAACCGCGTGAGACAATGGGCACTCTGCATGACAAGCTGATGTCAATGGGTGCAAGCCTTGTTGTAGACACGGTGCGCGGACTTGAAGCCGGGACGTTGAAGGCTGTTTCACAAAATGATATAACAGCCGGTGCTGTTTTTCCTGTTGCCACCGCTGCTAACGGTTCAAGCTCGCTGAAGCCTTGCCCCGCTCCAAAAATCACAAAAGAGACCTGCCGCATTGATTGGAAAAACAGCGCACAACAAATTGATGCTCAAGTACGCGGGCTCTCCCCATATCCGGGCGCTACCGCTGTCCTTGAAGAAAAAGAAACTATCAGTGAAACTTTAAATGCTGATGCGAACTTAAGCGCCAAAAAATCTATTGAAGTAAAAATTTTCTCAACGGATCTGTGCAATACCGCTTCTGAAAAAGACTCGGCTGCCTGTACGGAAATTGCTGAAAATAGCTCTGGATCTTGCGATGCACTTTTGCACAAAAAATCTGTCGGGAGCCTGACAACAGACGGCAAAACTTACATCCGTATCACTTGCGGAGACGGCAATCAACTAGAAATAAAGGAATTGCAGATAGCAGGCAAAAAGAGAATGAAAACAGAAGACTTTTTGCGCGGCTTCCGCGGAATTGACAACTACAAGAGCCAGTTAAACAAATAACCGGACAGGATAATAAACAGCGTTATTGTTCCAAAGAAAATTCCAATCAGTTTCCACGTCATTACTTTTTTAAGCAACGTTGCCTCCGGCAATGATAAGCCGACAACCGCCATCATAAAAGAAAGCGCCGTTCCAATTGGTATCCCTTTAGCTACAAACACCTCTATAACAGGCACAATACCCGCAGCATTCGCGTACATGGGCACTCCAAGAATAACAGACAACGGGACTGCATACCAGTTGCTTTGAGACATGTGTTGCCGGAAAAATCCCTCAGGAACATAACCGTGAATTGCACCGCCTATTGCGATACCAATAATAACATAAAGCAACACTCCTTTTACAATTCCCCACGAATCATGAATAATGCCAGGGATACGCTGCATAAATGAGGCTTTATCTTTTTCCCACTGTTCACTTTCCGCCGTTGAGTCTTGTTGAATTTTTTTGACCCAATCACTCAGATACGGTTCCAGATTCATTTTGCCAAGCACAAAACCACCTATCATTCCAAGTAAGATTCCGCTGACAACATAAATGACGGTAATGCGTAAACCAAAGGTACCCAAGAACATAGCAACGGCCACCTCATTAACAAGCGGGGACGTTATCAGGAAGGCAAAAGTTACCCCGAGAGGAATTCCGCCCTTTACAAAACCAATAAAAAGGGGAATGGATGAACA
>DAIRSJ010000021.1:0-26401 GCA_036804445.1 Candidatus Egerieousia sp. | reverse complement strand
TTTTTTGTGGGAGCAATAGGAGTCGAACCTATGACCCTCTGCTTGTAAGGCAGATGCTCTAAACCAACTGAGCTATGCTCCCGAATCACGGCCACTACGGCCTAATTGGGCTGCAAATGTATAACTTTTTTGTGATTGTGCAAAATAATTATTTAAAAATTTCCAACGCTTCCGCTACCACATAGGAACTGCCGCCGATAAATATGAAATCTTCTTTTGCGGCAATTTGCTTTGCCATTTCTATTCCGTCCATAATACTTCCGACAGTACCTTTATTTGCACTGCCGGCGCACTCTCCTTTAAATCCCATTGAGAGCATTCGCCCTTTAAGTTCGTTTGCGGGCAAAGCCCTTGAACTATCGGCATTTACAAAGATATAAAACGCGTTGTCCGGAAGATATTTTTTCTCTGCTTCTAGATCCTTGTCTCTCATTATTCCAAACACCATAATCAATTTTCCTCCGCCCGATTTTGCAAATCTTTGTTCCGCGGTTCTGCTGATTTGTTTGCCTAACATTCTAAAGGCATGTTCATTATGTCCTATGTCACAAATGATTAAAGGATTGTCTCCCAATTGTTCCCAACGTCCCCTAAGGCCGGTAAATTTTGCGGCGTTCTCAATCCCGCTGATGACTTTAACAAGAAGAGCGTCATCAATCTCCAGCCTCTTTTCATCTGCAAATTGCTTAAGAATCAGGGATAAGGCAACTGCCACGGTTTTAATGTTTTTGTTTTGGCAATCTCCCTTTAGATCCAAATTTTCCGCACCGGAAAGCAGGCAGGCGGAAAGAGATGCAATGGAAAAAATTGAAGAACCTGAAGAATGCCCGCCCGTAATATATTTTGAAAATTTCTCGGCAAAATATATTGGAGAGCCGTTATCCTTGGCAACCTGCATAAAGACCTCTTTGACACCGCTGTCGGGAGTTCCGCACTCACCAATTACAACCGGAGTGTTCCTCTTTATAATGCCGGCCTTTTCTCCCGCAATTTCTTTTAAAGTATTGCCCAGATATTGGCAATGATCCAGTCCGATACTTGTTATGATTGAAAGCATTGGAGTTATTATGTTGGTAGAATCCAGGCGTCCGCCCAACCCGCACTCAATAACCGCAATATCCACATTGCTTTTTGCAAAGTAATCAAATGCCATTGCCGTTGTGATTTCAAAAAATGATGCTTTTTTCTCCTCAAAAAAGGGGGTGTATCTTTTCAAAAAATCATAGACGAATTCTTTGGAAATCATCTCTCCGTTAATCTTAATTCGTTCACGGAAATCCACAAGATGCGGGGACGTGTACAAGCCTGATTTTAAGGTTGCCCGTGCAGCAGCGGCCGAGGTGACCGAGGTGCACGGTGCGGAAGGAATCTGCATCAGGGCAGATGCAATCATGTGGCTTACAGACCCTTTTCCATTTGTGCCGGCAACGTGAATAGAAGGGAACTTTTTACTCGGGAAACCAAACTCCTTGTCAATCTCAAACATATTGTCCAGGCCGGGCTTATAAGCCGTACCTCCAACTGTCTGAAAACTAGGAAATTTTGTAAATATTTTTTTTATTTCTTCTTGATACTCTGACTCTGTCATTTCCAATCAACGCTAAACTATATTATCAAACTATTTGACGCCCAAAAGGCGTACAATCTGCAGCACGGTTTCAAAGTTAGAAAAAAGAATTATTTTGAGTAAATTCGCACGTGTAAAAGCGCAAAAGATTTGCGCCGCCAAAATATCAAAAACCAAATCAGTAATGATTCTATTCTTTAAATCTAATGAAGGCCCGGTGCTGGCCTTGGAAACAGGCAAACAACTTACTAATGAAAATATTACAGCGCTGTGCTGGCTGTTTGGCAATGCAAAATTAATTAAGGGAGACAATGTCAAAGGATACTTTACGGGCCCAAGACGTGAAATGATAACTCCTTGGAGCACAACGGCTGTTGAGATCACACAAAACATGAACATCTCCGGAATAAGAAGAATAGAGGAGTATTTTCCTACAAAAAGTTCAAAACCGGAGTATGATAAAATGCTTCAAAGATTTTATAACGGACTGGATCAGAATATTTTTACGGTAGATAAGAAACCCGATCCTATTGTATATATCTCAAATCTAGAGGAATATAACGTCAAGGAGGGTCTTGCCCTTAACCCGGAAGAGATACAATATCTTAACGGAATTGCAAAAAAAATAGGGAGGAAGCTCACCGACAGTGAAGTCTTTGGTTTCTCTCAAGTTAACAGCGAGCACTGCCGACACAAAATTTTCAACGGCACATTTGTCATAGATGGCAAGGAGATGGAAAGTTCTCTGTTTAAGCTTATTAAGAAAACTTCCAAAGAGAATCCTAATCTGATTGTAAGCGCATATAAAGACAATTGCGCATTTCTTGAGGGCCCGAAAATTAAAATGTTTCACCCTGCAGACCAGACAAAACCAGATTTCTTTAAACTTAAAGAGAAAGAGACTGTGATAAGTTTAAAGGCTGAAACTCACAACTTTCCAACAACAGTTGAACCGTTCAACGGAGCGGCAACCGGAACAGGCGGAGAAATCAGAGACAGAATGGGAGGAGGAAAAGGAAGCTTCCCTATTGCCGGTACGGCTGTTTATATGACAAGCTATCCGCGCTTTGATTCAAAGACCGTCGGGAATAATAAAGAGAGAAAATGGGAGAAAACGGCACCGCGCAAATGGTTGTATCAAAGTCCGCAAGAGATTCTTACCAAGGCATCTAACGGAGCCAGTGATTTTGGAAACAAATTTGGGCAGTGCATTATTTGCGGGAGTCTTCTGACTTTTGAACATATCGGAAAACAGAAAGGCGTTGAGGCAAATAATCCGGATTTTGGCTATGACAAGGTTATCATGCAGGCGGGCGGTATTGGATACGCAAAGAAATCTGATGCAGCAAAAGAGACTCCGGAAAAGGGAGATAAAATTGTTCTGCTGGGCGGAGACAACTATAGGATAGGAATGGGCGGAGGAGCTGTAAGTTCCGTTAATACAGGCAAATACGGCAACGATATAGAGCTCAATGCTATTCAGCGTGCAAACCCGGAGATGCAGAAAAGGGACTACAATGCAATCCGTGCTCTATCGGAAAAAGAGAACAACCCTATTGTTTCCGTGCATGACCACGGAGCCGGCGGACATCTTAATTGTTTCTCTGAACTTGTGGAGGATGAAGGAGGTAAAATTGATACAAGCAAGCTCCCGATAGGCGACCCTACTTTGAGCCTGAAAGAAATCATTGGCAATGAGAGCCAGGAGAGAATGGGATTAGCAATGCATCAAAAAGATATTACTGAATTTAAGCAGATTGCAGAGAGAGAGCGTGCTCCGTTTTATGAAGTTGGAGAGGTAACCGGAGATCACAGATTTACCCTTAAGGATGAAAAGAGCGGAAATACTGCAATTGATTTGGAAATGGCCGATATGTTTGGAAGTTCTCCTAAAACTTTCATGCATGACCGGACTGCAGAATATAAATTCAATCCTTTAAAATACAGCACCGACAAGTTTGAAGAGTACTTAACGCAAGTACTTCAGTTGGAGAGTGTTGCATGTAAAGATTGGTTGACAAATAAAGTAGACCGTTCCGTCACCGGACTTGTTGCATGCCAGCAATGTACCGGAGAAATTCAGCTTCCCCTTAATGATTTGGGAGTGACCGCAATAGGCTATGACAATAAAGAAGGTATTGCAACTTCCATAGGACATGCCCCTATTATCGGTCTGATTGATTCCGCTGCAGGCTCCAGAATGTCTGTTGCAGAGGCTCTTACAAATGCAGTATGGACGCCTTTGAAAAACGGTTTAAAGGGAATATCCCTGAGCGCTAACTGGATGTGGCCAAGCAGAAACACAGGAGAAGATGCAAGACTGTATAAGGCGGTTAAAGCCGTAAGTGATTTTGCATGCGCACTTGGGATTAATATCCCGACAGGCAAAGATTCCATGAGCATGACCCAGAACTATCCGGACGGAAAAAAGATAATTGCACCGGGGACGTTAATCATATCCTCCGTTGCACCGGTTAAAGATGTAAACAACATTATACATCCTAATTTACAGAAAGTTACTGCAAGCACAATTGTATACCTTCCGTTCTCAAAATGCGAATTCAAGCTTGGAGGTTCCGCCTTTGCGCAGACACTTGGGGCGGTTGGAAACGAGGCGCCGGATGTTGAATCTCCCGAATATTTTGCAGATTGTTTTAACACCGTACAGAAACTTATTGAGAAAAATCTGGTTCTTGCCGGACACGATATTTCCGCGGGAGGCTTAATTACTTCTCTGTTGGAAATGTGTTTTGCAAATAAAGAGGGCGGTATTAAACTAACTGATATTCAGTTGCCTCTGATTAACTTCATGTTCTCAGAGAGACCCGGTGTTCTGCTGCAGATTGCAGATAAAAATATTAAAGAGGTTGAAAAAATCTGCAACGCCGCAGGCGAAATGTCAAAAGGACCTATAGAGATTTATAAGATTGGAAAATACATTAAAGAGAGGAAAATTTCCATTCTTGGAAAAATCAATCTAAACATAGACAAGCTGAGAGATGTCTGGTACAAGACCTCTTATCTGCTGGACAGAAGACAGAGCGGAACAGCTTGTGCACTAAAGCGTTACAAGAATTACAAAAAAGAGCCGCTTAAGTTTAAGTTCCCAAAGAATTTTAGCGGAAGCGTTGCAAAATATTTGGCAAAAGAACCAAGGAGCAAAGCGCCCGTTGCAGCAATCATCAGAGAGAAAGGGAGTAACGGAGAAAGAGAGATGGCATGGGCCCTATACCTGGCAGGTTTCAGAGTTAAAGACGTTCACATGACTGATTTAATTTCCGGCCGCGAAACTCTTAAGAATGTGCAGTTTATAGTATTTGTAGGAGGATTTTCAAATGCCGATACTCTTGGTTCCGCTAAGGGCTGGGCCGGAGCATTTTTATACAACGAGAAAGCTAACAAAGCGTTGAATGATTTCTACGCCAGAAAGGATACCATAAGCCTTGGCGTATGCAACGGATGCCAGCTTATGGCTGAACTCGGACTGATAACACCCTTACAAAGAGAACTCTCTCCAAAGATGACACATAACCTGTCGGGAAAATTCGAGAGCAAATTTGTTGGGGTGGAAATTCCACAATCTTCGTCAATTTTACTTAAATCTCTGACGGGCAGCAAACTTGGCATCTGGGTTGCACATGGAGACGGCAGGTTCACCTTCCCGAACGCAAAACTGGAGGGCATGAAAGTTGCCGTCAAGTATAATTATGATGAGTACCCGGGCAACCCCAACGGCTCCCCAAAAAGAATTGCAGGAGTTTGCAGCACGGACGGAAGACACCTGGCAATGATGCCGCACCCGGAGAGATGCATAAGACCTTGGAACTGGGCATGGTACCCGGAAACACTTAAAAAGCAAGAAATTACACCATGGTATGAGCTGTTTGTAAATGGCCGCAAGTGGTGTGAAAAACATAAAAAATGAGCAAAAATAATTACAGAGGGTATCGCAAATCCGCAAATCCGGATTCCGGCCTGCAGAAAGTGATAGATAATCACGGAAAACTTCCCAAGATTTTTGTACTGGACACAAATGTTATCCTGCATGATTTTCATTCAATTTACAAATTTCAGGAGAATGATTTGGTTATTCCTCTGGCGGTTATAGAGGAATTGGACAAGTTTAAAAAAGGCGACGGAACAATTAATTACAATGCCCGCGAGTTTGTCCGCAAAATAGATGAACTAAGCGACCGGAACCAAAACAGCGGCAAGGGATATCCGCTGGGCCCTGGTCTTGGCACACTTAAACTTTCCGTAAATTACCCGTTTCCAAAGGAATACGAGGGCTGCTTTGAAAATGACATACAAGATCACAGAATTCTGTCAACTGCAATTTGGTATAAAAATCAGTATCCCGACAGGACGGTTTGCCTTGTAACTAAGGATGTTAATCTAAGGATGAAAGCCAAAGCGCTTGGAATGTTCACGCAGGATTATCTTACCGACCATATAAAAGAGGAGCGCTTTACCCAAGATTATGAGAGAGTTACAATATTAAAAGATATACCTGCCGCAATTGCGGATAAGCTTGGCACAAATTCCAACGGTGTAACACCGGCTGAACTTAAACAAGAGAATCCTGTATTTAATCAGTTGTTCAAAATTATTACGGGCGGCATTCAAGGAAGAGATAATCAGCAAAACGGTGAAGACAGAAACCCTATAAGAAAGAACATTATACTGGCCCGCTATAATCCTGATACAATGACCGTTGTAAAGGTTAATTCCTTAACCGAATATGGCATTGCTCCAAGAAATGAAGAGCAGGTTTTTGCAATGGACGCCGTAATGAATCCTTCTGTTGAGCTTGTATCATTAACAGGAACTGCAGGCACGGGAAAAACTTTGATTGCAATTGCAGGCGCTCTTGCACAGGCCGACAAATATGATCAGATTCTTGTCGCCAGACCTGTAATAACTCTTAGAAATGAGGAACTTGGATTTATTCCGGGCAGCGTGCAGGACAAACTGGCTCCTTTCATGCAACCGCTTTTTGATAACCTTGCGGTCATAAAAAAGAACTTTGGAATCTCATCTAAAGAGAATGTTAAAATAGAGGACATGCTAAGAAATAAAAAACTGGAAATTTCTCCGCTTGCTTACATCAGAGGCCGTTCCCTATCCAAAGTATTCTTCATTGTTGATGAAGCGCAAAACCTTACTCCTCATGAAGTTAAGACAATCATTACCAGAGCGGGAGAAGGCACTAAGATTGTATTCACCGGGGATGTTCAGCAGATTGACCAGCCGTACTTGGATAAACTTTCCAACGGTCTTACTCACATCAGCGATAAACTCTACGGAGAAAAACTTTTTGAACACATCAATCTTATCATGGGTGAGCGCAGCCAGCTCTCAGAATTAGCCGGTAAGAAATTGTAGTAATATCTTTTGAGCAGTATCTCAGAATAATAAAAAGCCGGAGGCTCGGCACAAAATAGAAACAGCCGGAAAAATTTTTCCGGCTGTTTCTATTTGCCTTACGTTGCGCGACATGTCATTACTTATAAGACTTAATCGCAGCCTGTGCCGCAGCAAGACGGGCAATCGGAACACGGAACGGAGAGCAAGATACATAATTGACTCCCAAGCCGTTGAAAAATTCAACACTTGCAGGATCACCTCCGTGCTCACCGCAAACACCGCACTTAATACTAGGGTTGGTGCTGCGTCCGCCCTTAATACCCATTTCAACAAGTTTCCCGACAGATGCCTGATCCAAAGTCTGGAACGGATCCGCATCAATAATCTTCTTAGACAAATAATCTCCCATGAAAGAACCTATATCATCTCTTGAGAAACCAAATGTCATCTGAGTTAAGTCGTTAGTACCAAATGAGAAAAACTGGGAGCTTCTGGCCATCTTGTCCGCCATAATTGCTGCACGCGGAATCTCTACCATCGTACCGAACATATACTTAACGTCAATACCTGTTTTCTGTTTAACTTCTCTGTGAACTCTGTCGCAAATTTCTTTCTGATTATCAAGTTCATTAGGAGAAATTGTAACAGGGATCATAAGTTCCGGAACAGGTTTATGGCCTTCATTAATAAGCTCGACGGTAGCATTAAAGATTGCCCTGAATTGCATCTCGGAAACCTCCGGATATGTGATACCAAGCCGTACTCCCCTGTGTCCCATCATCGGATTAACTTCATGCAGTGCCTCCCCTCTCTTCTCAATATCACTCATTGAGATATCCAAATCTTTTGCAAGCTGTCTGCGCTTATCTTCCGACTGCGGAACAAACTCATGCAAAGGAGGATCCAGTAATCTAAAAGTAACCGGTTTCCCGTCCATAACCTCCATGGTAGCTTTTACGGATGCCTTTACATAAGGTTCCAACTCAGCAAGGGCTTTTCTTCTCTCCGCAGTAGTATTTGAAAGAATCATCTTTCTCAACTTGGCAAGAGGCTCCTCTGAATTTTTTCCGTAAAACATATGCTCGATACGGAACAGACCAATTCCTTCCGCACCAAATCTAAGGGCAACAAGAGCATCCGCAGGGTTGTCCGCATTTGTTCTTACGCCCATAACTCTGTATTTATCAACCATCTGCATATACTTTCTGAATCTTTCATTTTCAGAAGCATTTACAGTCTTGATGGCTTTATCATAAACAAGTCCGCGGCTCCCGTTTAAGCTAAATATGTCTCCCTCACTATAAGCTGCGTCACCAATTGTCATTGTCTTAGTAAGCATGTTGATTTTCAAAGCATCGCATCCTACAATACAGCACTTGCCCCAGCCTCTTGCAACAAGAGCTGCATGTGAAGTCATTCCTCCTCTTGCGGTCAAAAGTCCGTCGGCGACACGCATTCCCTCAACATCCTCCGGATTAGTCTCCTCTCTCACAAGAATAACTTTCTGATGGTGTTTTGCAGCCTCTACCGCAGCCTCAGGAGTAAATACAATTGCTCCTACGGAACCGCCGGGCCCCGCGGGAAGTCCTTGTGCTATAGGCTTTTCCCTCTTCTCATCTGCTGAATCAAGAACCGGATGCAAAAGCTCATCCAATTGTTTTGGAGCAACTCTCATCACAGCCGTCTTCTCATCTATAAGACCTTCGTCCAGCATATCCATTGCCATGTTAAGCGCTGCAAGACCGGTTCTCTTTCCGATTCTGCATTGCAGCATCCAAAGTTTTCCATTCTCAATAGTAAACTCCAAGTCCTGCATATCATGGAAATGATGTTCCAGATTGCCCTGAATACCAACCAATTGATCATATACTTCCGGCATTGCCTGCTCCAAAGAGAGCATTTCTTTGTTATGCTCATTCTTTGTTGCCTCGTTTAACGGATTAGGTGTTCTGATACCTGCAACAACATCTTCACCCTGCGCATTAACCAGCCACTCGCCGTAGAATTTATTCTCTCCGGTTGCGGGATTTCTAGAAAATGCAACTCCCGTAGCGGAAGTATCTCCCATATTTCCAAACACCATGGACATAACGCTTACTGCTGTTCCCCAGTCATCTGGTATACCTTCTATCCTTCTGTAAGACACAGCTCTGCGTCCGTTCCAAGATTTAAATACAGCTCCGATTCCACCCCAAAGTTGATCTTGCGGATCATCGGGGAATGGTTTTCCCAATTCCTGTTTAACTCTAATTTTGAAGTCTTCGCAAAGCTCTTTCAAATCTTCCTCTGTTAAATCAGTATCCAGTTTATATCCTTTGTCTTTTTTAACTTTTGCAAGCATTCTGTCCAACTGCACTCTGATGCCTCTGCCATCCTCAGGTTCAATACCTTCCGCCTTCTCCATAACAACATCTGAATACATCATAATCAAACGTCTGTAAGCATCGTATACAAATCTTGGATTCTTGGTTTGTGCAATTAAACCGGGTATTGTTTCCGTGCTCAGTCCGATGTTAAGGACTGTCTCCATCATGCCCGGCATAGAACTTCTTGCACCGGAACGACAAGACAAAAGCAAAGGATTTTTAGCATCTCCAAACTTCCTCCCCATTATTTGTTCTGTAGCTGCCAACGCTGAATCTACCTCGCTTTTAAGGCCATCGGGATATTTGCAGCCTCCTTTATAATATTCATTGCAACAATCAGTGGTAATTGTAAAACCGGCAGGAACCGGCATATCAAGCAAACACATTTCGGCAAGATTTGCACCTTTTCCACCCAGCTCATTTCTCATTTTGCCGTTGCCCTCTGCAGACGTTCCGCCAAAACGATAAACTCTCTTAATATCAGACATATTTATCTAGTTAAATTATTAATAATATTTTTAAATTTTTCCATACGCGAGCCGCAAAAATAGGAAAAAATGCTGAAAAACCATATAAAACCCCAAAGAAATAACTCAAAACGCTACATACTAACATTTTATAAATATAACAACATTGTTTCAAATTAAGGCATGTCACAAAATAACAGCTACATATCGTAAATTTTATCCCACAAAAAAATCTTGAATTATAAATAAATGAGAGGCAGTGTTAAAAATAGATCAATTAGCCTTGACGCACTTGAATAGCAATATATTTTTGCGTTTACAATTTTTTAAAAATATCACCATGAAAAATTTCTTAAAATTCTTAAGAGAAAACAAGAAGGGAATGATCTGGTTTGCAGTAATTCTTGTAATTGCCTGGATAACAATAACAGTAATTGAGAACTGGAATGCAGTTCAAGAGGGATTTTATGAGGGATTAAACGGATAAAAGATCTTATCTGCTATAAACGTCCTCCATCAATGCTTGCTGCCGATGTTTACTGCCGATGTTTACTGCCGATGCTTGCTGCCAATTCTTACAGCCAATTCTTGCCATCATGTATAAAGAAATTCTTTATAATCATTTAAGCACCGCTCAATTGTGTACAGTCTTGCCGCAACAATCATCTGCTCTTCAGACTCCTTCATATCAATTTGTTCATCAACCGCTCTGTCTGCATCGGATTCAGTTTTTTCCTCTAATTTATACTTCAGGAAATGAGCTATTGCAGATGCAAAGGCCTCCGGGGAATTTTCAGACAATCTCGCAAGTTCACCGTTATGCGTTATCTCCATAAACACTGCCGTGTTACTGCAGATCACATCAACGCCAGATATAATTGCCTCAACAACAGAGATTCCAAAGGTATCCTGATTGGAAGCATACACATAACAAGAAATAGTTTTTAATAGAGAAGGGACGTCAATATCCGGCTGCATGAAAAAAATATCATTGACCAGATCATTCTCGCGACAGTATTGAAGGCAATCTGCCATTTCATCTCTATCCGGGTAAGAATCACTGACTTCCTGTTCCTTTACCCTATGATAATCTTTTTCAAAAGTTGAACGACCGACAAACATAAAGGCAAAAGGAAGTTCTATCAGCTTCTGCTTTAAAAGTGCAATCGCCCTGCAAATAAGCATTTGGTCTCTCTGTGCATAAGAAGAAAAACTTCCAACCATTGCAAGCAAAATCTTTCCGCGTGGAATTGACACGTCCGGCTCACCCGGATAATGCATTACATAACTGTTAAGTTCTCCATAACTTATTGGCTTTGCATTAAGTATGCGGGGAACAAATACGCCGTTATGTATAACTACAGACTTCATAAGTATACCGCCTTTCTCATCTCCAAACTCCGGATACTGGTGATAATCTTTAAGATAAAACTCTTTTGCCGCCTTGCTTTCAAAACAGATTTTACAACGCTTCAAAAAAAATCTGTCGAGAACTCTAATATTTTTTTCAGAAATTGTATTGTCAATTTCACCCATGAAAAATTCAGAGAGATAATTAAGGTTAAGCGTCATGCCGTGAATTGTCAGTACGACAGTTGCATGTTTTCTATTTTTACGGCTGTGAAAAAATCCCTTTATATTATACGGTATTACTGCAAGACGCGCCCTATACGCATCTATATTTGTGTGACAATGAACAATTTGTATATTATTGGCACGGATAATTTCTCTTAACTTTTTAACATAAGAAATCATGCAGCTTATGCTCCATTTGTCCAGCTTATACATCTGAACATTTGCTCCGTCGGAATAATCGTTAAGTCTTGCCTGGGTTGACGGTGTATTGTATACGACAAAAAAGTTAAAGAGCTTCTTCTCCTTGTTGCCGCGAATCATGTCTAAAACAAGGTTTTGCGGACCGCCAAAAGATAAATCCTTCAACATGTGAAGGACATTAACAGGAGAATCTGATTCAACCCTTTTCATTGTAGCCCCACTGGGAATCGAACCCAGATTTGAAGTTTAGGAAACTTCCGTTCTATCCATTGAACTATGGGACCAAAAGCCGCACATTTTCTGTGCGATACCGTTTTAATAAGCCCACCTGTAAAGCTCTGCTCCCCAGGTAAATCCGGCTCCAAAGGCAGAGAATACCAGCAAATCTCCTTTGTGAATTTTGTCTCTGAAATCCCACAAAGCCAGCGGTATGGAAGTTGCCGCAGTATTGCCGAACTTCTCTATATCAATCAGCACTTTTTCCTTGGCAAGACCCATTCTCTTTGCGGTTGCATCTATTATTCTCAAATTAGCCTGATGTGGCACAAGATACGCAATATCCTCAGCCCTAAGATTGTGTCTATCCATAATTTCTACAGAAACATCAGCCATTCCGACAACTGCGTGTCTGAATACCTGCTGACCTTCCTGATGGATATAGTGCATTCTCTTCTTAACAGTCTCTTCAGAGGCAGGATACAAAGAACCTCCGCCAACCTGGAAAAGATATTTCCTTCCAACGCCGTCAACATGAAGTATGGAATCCAGCAATCCGTAATTTTCATCTTCACAAGGTTCTATCATCATCGCCACAGCCGCATCTCCAAAAAGCGGACATGTGCTGCGATCAGTGTAATCAGTTATTCCGCTCATTCTTTCTCCGCATATAAAAATTATCTTTTTATACGCCCCGCTCTCAATAAACATACGCACCGTCTCAAAAGTAAACAAGAATCCGCTGCACCCCGAGTTAGTATCAAATCCCCATGCATGCTTAATTCCCACCTTGTCTGCAATTACGTTTGCTGTTGCAGGAAATTGCATATCCGGCGTAACAGAGTGGAATATAACCAATTGTACATCATCCGGATTTGTATTGGTAGACTTAAGAAGTTTTTTTGCAGCCTCCGCACCCATAAACGATGTGCCGAGTCCGTCTTTCTTTAAAATTCTTCTCTCTTTAATCCCCACGCGGCTCATTATCCATTCGTCGGAAGTATCAACCATGTGCGATAGTTCCTCATTAGTAAGGACATAATCCGGAAGATATGCCTCAATTCCTGTTATAATTGCTCTTAACTTACTCATCTTTAATAATTTTAGCGCCTTGTGACAATTTATCCACAAGACCGTTTTTTGCAGCTTGTTCAACCTCTAGAATCATATTCTTTATTGCCAGCGGCGTTGAGGCTCCGTGCCCTATAACAACCGCAGCGGAAACTCCAAGTACAGGAGTGCCGCCGTAAAATTCATAGTTAAACCTGTTCATGAACGGGTGGTTCACGCCAAGTTTAGAAACCAATGCATACATTCCCTCTGCCTGCTTAAGTACAACGTTCCCCGTAAATCCATCTGTTACAAGCACATCTGCAATTCCGCCATTGAACAAATTGTTTGCCTCCATATTGCCGACAAAATCAAATTCTTCCGTATCCTTCATGATTTTATAAGCCTCCTGCACCTCCATGTTTCCCTTCTCTTCCTCGCTGCCCACATTCAAAAGCGCAACGCGCGGCTTAGCAATTCCCATCATTGTCTTTGCATAAATGGAGCCAATAATTCCAAATTGATAAAGAATGTCCGCTTTTGTGTCTGCATTAAAGCCAACATCCAGAATCAAAATATCGCTTCCGTCGGCAAGCGGCATTTTAGCAGAAATACACGGCCTTATGATGCCGGGTAACGGATCCAAAGTATAAACCGAGCCGGTTAGCATTGCACCCGTATTGCCGGCACTCGCAAATGCATCCAGTTCATTATTGGCCAACATTTTAAAGCCCACATGCATACTGGAATCGGTCTTCTTGATATACGCTTTGACGGGATGTTCCCCCATCCCTATCTGCTCAGTTGCATTCTTAATAACAAAATTGCCGGAGTCAAAGCCATAATGCCTGCAAACCCCGGTAATTTTCTCGCTGTCGCCAACAAGAACAATTCGAGCATCAGCATTGATGTTAGAATAAGCCTCAATTGCTCCTAGAATAACATTCTCAGGGGCAAAATCTCCGCCCATTGCATCAACGCCAACTCTTATCATTGCACCCTACTTGGCATTCTCTTTAGAGATGATAAGGCGTCCTCTGTAGTAACCGCACTCAGGACACACGTGGTGATACATAACAGTAGCACCGCAATTTGAACAAGTTGAAAGTGTAGGAATTTCTGCCTTATCATGAGTTCTTCTCTTGTCTCTTCTTTGCTTAGAAAGCTTATGTTTTGGATGTGCCATTTTAAAATATTTTTAAATAATTAATTATCAATTTGTTGTCGATAAAATTCACGACAGTTTATTTCTTCTTTTTTTCCGCCTCTTTCAACAACTTGTCTAAATTGCCAAAAGGAGCATAAGACTCTTTATCCTCTTGCGCAACCTCAACTGCTTTAAGTTCTTCTAACTTTTTAAGCATCTTTGGATTACACCGCCCCTCTTCATGCTCTTTCTTAAGAGGCACATTTACGCAGATATAATCATATATAAACTGCTTCAAATCAAGCTCTCCGTCCGACGGGTCAATAATAAGGAATTCATCTGCGCTCTCTGTCTCCTCTCCCAGTTTTGCTGTTTTTACAGCAATGTCTGCAGTGAAATTCATCGGGATTTCCAGATCATCCAAACATCTGTCGCACTCCGTCAATATCGTGCCAACAACATTGCAGCTCACATTCATCCAACCGCTTCCCTTATCAAGAACGACCTTAGCAACAAGAGCGGCATCCTTAATCTGAGAATTGCCAAACTCTTTAAAGAAATCTCCCTTTACAGGGAATTCATAATCATGCTTTCCCTGTGCCAGTCCGCTTATCTGAATCCTATAATCCATCACCTAACCTCATAAATCCGTTGGGGGCGCAAATATACTTAAATAATCGGTAAAGGCAAAAAGTCCTAAGAATTCTGCTGCTGGTGCCTCTTGCGCTCGTTCTCGTCCAAATAAATCTTTCTTATTCTCAAATGCTTCGGGGTGACCTCAACAAGCTCGTCATCTTGAATATACTCTAGCATCTCTTCAAGCGTAAATTGCATTGGAGGAGGCAGAACAGCCTTCTCATCTGAGCCTGACGCTCTCACGTTTGTAAGCTTTTTCTTAATGCAGATATTCACATTCAAATCCATCGCTCTTGTATACTCTCCCACAACTTCTCCGGCATAAATTTCATCTCCGGGGCTTACAATCCATTTTCCTCTGTCCAAAAGCTTCCACATAGAATACGCAATAGCCTCACCCGTCTCCAACGCTACAATAGATCCGTTAGTTCTTTTCTCAATCTCGCCCTTGTACGGTTCATATCCTTTATATCTATGGGCAATTATCGCCTCACCGGAAGTTGCGGTTATCAAATTACTTCTAAGTCCGATGATGCCTCTTGCAGGAATATCAAAATCCAAATGCACTCTGTCTCCCCTGTGGTCCATGTGAAGCAAGGCACCTTTTCTTCTTGTAGTAATCTCTATTGCTTTCCCCACCATATCTTCAGGAACATCAACTATCAGATGTTCAATTGGTTCACAGCGCACTCCGTTAATATTCTTATCAATAACTTTTGGCTGTCCTATCTGCAATTCAAAACCCTCACGTCTCATTGTCTCAATTAAAATAGACAAGTGAAGAACGCCTCTGCCGTATACAATAAAGGAGTCTGAAGTTTTACCCGGCTTAACGCGCAATGCAAGATTTTTCTCTAGTTCCTTATCCAATCTGTCTTTTAAGTGTCTGGAAGTTACATATTTTCCGTCTTTACCAAAGAAAGGGGAATCATTAATGCAGAAAAGCATGCTCATTGTCGGCTCATCAACAGAAATCGGAGGAAGCGCCTCAGGATTCTCAAAATCAGCAATTGTATCACCAATTTCAAAATCTTCAATTCCCACAACGGCACAAATATCACCGCTCTCAACCTCCGCCTGCTTGGTTTTCTCCATTCCGGTGAAGACCATCAAGTCCTTTATTCTCTGTTTTTCCTGTCCTCCGTCTCTCTTGCACAAAGTTATATCCTGGCCCGCCTTAAGGATGCCTCTCTTTACCCTACCTATTGCAATTCTTCCAACGTAAGGAGAGTACTCCAAAGAGGAAATTAGCATCTGAGGAGTCCCCTCATTGTCCTGCACTGGGGCCGGAATTTCTGAAATAATCAAGTCCAGCAACGGGATAAGATTTGTGGTTGGCTTCTTCCAGTCCAAAGACATCCACCCTTGCTTTGCACAGCCGTAAACAGTCTTAAAATCTAGCTGTTCCTCCGTAGCATTTAGAGCAAACATCAAATCAAAAACCTGCTCGTTAACCTCATCCGGCTTGCAGTTCTGCTTATCAATTTTATTAATCACAACAAGCGGCTTTTTGCCCATCTCCAATGCCTTCTGCAGCACAAATCTTGTCTGAGGCATACACCCCTCAAAGGCATCTACAATAAGCAGAACGCCGTCCGCCATGTTTAGAACTCTCTCAACCTCTCCTCCAAAATCGGCATGTCCCGGAGTATCTATGATGTTGATTTTATACCCGTTGTATGGAATACTCACATTCTTGGAAAGAATGGTAATTCCCCTCTCGCGCTCCAATTCGTTGTTATCAAGAATCAGCTGGCCGTTTCTCTCAGTCTCCCTCGTAACCTTTGCCTGCATTATCATCTTATCCACCAAGGTAGTTTTGCCGTGGTCAACGTGCGCAATAATTGCTATATTTCTAATGTTTTGCATAATCGCCTGCAAAAGTAGAGAAATATTGTTTTTTTTAGCAGTATCTTTGAAGAAAATTTTTAAAATCTTAACAATGGACAAAATCATTATCCTTGATTTCGGTTCTCAGGTGACACAGGTGATAGGCAGAAGAGTCAGAGAATTAAATGTTTACTGTGAAATTCACCCTTTTAACAAGTTTCCTTTTTTAACTCCCGACGGCTCATCTGAAGGGGCAAAAAACAATTGCATATCAGGCAACGGTAAAGTGACGTCAAATGAAAAGAAAAGTGAGAAAATAATCCCTTCGGACGTAAAAGGAGTTATACTCTCAGGGAGTCCGTTCTCGGTAAGAGATAAAAATGCACCGCAAATTGATCTGACGGATTTTCTTGGAAAAATTCCCGTCCTTGGCATCTGCTACGGCGCACAATATATTGCATTTAATTGTGGCGGCAATGTGGAAGCCTCACAGACAAGAGAGTACGGCAGAGCAGAATTAACAATTGCTAAAACAGCTGGCACAAGAGGGAAGGCAGGTAAGGCAAATAATTCAAGTGACAGCATATTTAATGGTATACCGGGGAAGTCCTTTGTTTGGATGAGCCACGGAGATTCAATAACAAAACTCCCAAAAGGAGCTGAACTAATTGCTTCAACGTCAACCGTTAAGAATGCCGCTTACAAGATGAAAGTTCCTGCGGCCGAGAGTAAATCTTCACGTTCAAAGTTAAAGGGCAATACGCTTCCCGTTTATGCTTTCCAGTTTCACCCGGAAGTATTCCATTCTCAGTACGGCGGCAAGATGCTGGAAAACTTTGTGACGGGAGTGTGCGGATGCAAAGGAGACTGGACTACAAAGTCATTCATTAAATCAACTGTCGCGGAGCTAAAAAAGAAAATCGGAAATGACCACGTTATATTGGGCCTCAGCGGAGGCGTTGACTCCTCTGTTGCAGCGGTGCTGATTAACAAGGCCATAGGTGAAAATTTGCATTGTATTTTTGTGGATAACGGGCTATTGCGCAAGAATGAATATGAGGATGTTCTTAAGCAGTATCGCGGGATGGGTCTGAATGTAATTGGTGTTGATGCCAGTGAAAAATTCATGGCCGCGCTAAAAGGCGTGACTGACCCGGAGAAAAAAAGGAAGGCCATAGGAGGAACTTTTATTGAGGTCTTTGATGCTGAAGCACAGAAAATTAAGAACGCAAAATGGCTTGCGCAGGGAACAATTTATCCAGATGTTATTGAGTCAAGTTCTGTTAACGGTCCGTCCGCAAAAATCAAATCTCACCACAATGTCGGAGGACTTCCGGAGAAGATGAATTTGAAGATTGTTGAACCGCTAAGATCTCTGTTTAAGGATGAAGTGCGCAGAACAGGACGTGCTCTTGGGATAAAGAGGGAGGTGATATCCCGTCATCCTTTTCCAGGACCCGGAATGGGTATCAGAGTATTGGGAGAAGTGACTAAAGAGAAACTTGAAATTCTTAAAGAGGCCGACGCCATTTATGTCGGGGAGATGCGCAAGTATATGACTACTCTTCCGCCGGCATCAAACGGATATATGCAGGAGGAGATGAAAGTTGAACAACGGGCTGCGGCAAAGAGAGCTGCGGCAATAAATAAAAAATCTGCCGGAAAATCTGTCGAGACCAAAAACAGCATTGCCGGAATGATTCCTCTATATGACGCTGTATGGCAAGCCGGTACGATTCTGTTGCCCGTGAAGAGCGTTGGCGTTATGGGTGATGAGAGAACTTATGAATATACGATTGCATTGCGCGCAGTTGTCTCAAATGACGGAATGACCGCTGATTGGGTACATCTGCCTTATGATTTTCTTGCAAAAGTTTCAAATGAAATTATAAACAAAGTCAAAGGTGTCAACCGTGTCTGCTATGACATTTCTTCAAAACCGCCTGCGACTATTGAGTGGGAATAATACTATCTTCTCTTATCCGTTCTTTATGGCTTAGTGTATAAAACAGTTGACAGTGACGAAACTGTCTGAAAGAGAGATTGAAAACCTGTCGGGAACTGTTAAATTCTTCCATTTTTAATGCCCGCTCAATGATTGTTTAAAATTATCTGTTTATACTTTGGACGGAAATTATTTAGTTTCCCCCTGCTTTCCGCCAAAAAGAGTGTATAACCAATTCCTATGCAGATACAAGGTAAACCTCTGTCCATAAGCCTTGTACATTTCCATATAGTCATCATCGGTATTATCTACATACCACAATGTCTCCACACCGTCTGATGTAACAATATCAATAGCCCCGTTTCTTTCATCAACATCATAGGTGAATGTTTGCTCCCATGTAACAGTGTATTGATAAGCATTATACGAAACGCACTGGCGGTAAATTCCTGTACCGTTATAATTAAATGATATCATATAGAAAGTTGACCCCGGCGCTCCTATATTCTCTTCCCACTTTCCCTGAATAAAATCATATAAATTATCGTCAAAAGGATCGTCATTTAGGTCGCAAGAGTTAAGTGCAAAACAGCAAACGGCAAGAGCCGATGCAAGCACGATATTATTTAAAAATTTCTTCATAAAACTCTAATACTTTGAAAGCCGCGTCAATCAGCAGCAGAGTTGTAATTATAATTTAATTATGCCTTTATCCGACCGGGACGTTCTCAACATTTCATTTATGTGTCATAATATCCAATACCGCCTTATCAGTCTCCGTCATCGCATTAGCCCCGATTGAGGTAAGATTATGTATGCACTTATCAACGTCATCATCTACAATTCCTTCCGCAGAAGTAACGTACTTATTCTCCATTGATAATATTGCCGACAAGACAGCCGTTGATACTCCGGATGAAATTTTAAGAGCGCAACTTGGCTTTGCGCCGTCACAAATCATTCCGGTAAGGTTTGCAATCATATTCTTGACACAGTTACAGACATTATTATAATTTCCTCCCATTAAGTAGGTTATGCCGCAACTGCTGCCAATAGATGCAACCACGCACCCGCAAAGTGCGGAAAGTTTACCAAGACTCTGCTTAATATATATTGCCGTTAAATGACTGAGCATCAAAGCTCTTATAAGTTGCTCATCAGTATTATGATTATCTTCTGCAAAAACCACAACCGGATTTGTTGCGCATATTCCCTGATTTCCGCTCCCCGAATTGCTCATTACGGGAAACATCGCACCGCCCATTCTCCCGTCGCACGCGGCTGCGGTGATAGAAATCATGTGAGTAAAAATACTGTCTCCCAATACTTTGCGGCTTAACGGTGTTGTCATTGTCTTTCCAAGGTCATGGCCGTAATCTCCTTTAAGGGAATCATTTGCAGCCTTTTCATTAAGTTTCTTTGTCTCAAGTATGAAAGATATTTCCTCAAGCGGAGTTTCAGATGCAAACTCATATACTATTTTCATATTAAGTTTTATATCATCATCCTCACACTCCTGCCCGGCCGGGCAACGCTTGTCAAAAATTACACCGTCAGGTGCTTTAAGGTAAACAAAATTTGTATGGCTGCCGGCAATGATTGCTGTTGCACTTTGATCATACGCAGCATTTCCGACATTTTTTTTGCCGTTACAAGTAATCTCAACATAAAGTTTTTCAGAGATTCCTTCTTTGAGTCTTATGTTAATTCTGTTCTCCGAGATAAACTTTTTCCCCTCTTCTACAGATTGTGGTGTTGCATCTTTCAGAACCTCAAGCTGATACTCAGGCTTGCCAACAAGCGCACCAAGGGCGACAGCAATCGGAAGACCAATCATCCCTGTCCCCGGAATTCCAACCCCCATTGCATTTTTTAAAATGTTTGCGCTTAAAAACACGTCTATTGTTTCCGGTTTAACTCCCAGTGCCTTTGTGGCTTTTGCAACACACAAAGCAACCGCCATCGGTTCTGTACAACCAATGGCGGGAACTACTTCTTTATGAACAAGAGCAATTATTTGCTCACGTATATTCTTATCTAACATACATTACAAGTTTAAACTTCAAAATTACGAAATTTATGCAAGCCCTCCAATACAGCATGCAGCCTAAATACGCAGATTTTCCTAACGTTCAAAAACACAGATTTCATCTGAAACTTTGCGCTCTCCGGCATGGTCAAACTTTTCATTATCACTTGGCATATTAAGAACGCCTCCGTAACCGGGCGTGCCGGCCACCGCACTTTTGTCTCCTTTGTACCAGATTGTTGAAGAGCCTCCGCCATCCATATTCATAGCATCAAAAGCTCCGTACACTTTCAGAAAATGTTGAAGTTCCATAATTGTCATTCCATCCGCATTTCCATTGGCGCGTCCGTCAACAACAAGCAAATAAATTTTTCCGTCCTTGGAAAACACGGCAGTACGGGGATGTTTTTTATATACAAATCCATCCAGGACAGGAGGCACGGCACACTCATTACCCTTCTCTAAAAGCCTTGGTAAAGAAGCCATTATAGATGTGTGACGCAAAACGCAAGGTACCCTATGCTTTGACGCTGCACCTTCCGCAACAGTTCTAATGTTTTTTTCAATCTCCGGACTCCATTCAATGACAGAAATTTTTCCCCTGACAATTTTCAGCGCCCCAGTCATAAGCGGGTTTATACTCCCCTTCTCTGTTGTGTCTATAATTTTACCGTCTATTTGCAAAAAGGCAACTGAATTTCCCTTTTTCATATCAAAGAAAGTTCCGTTTACAGCCGCAACAGCTCCGGCTTCCGCCGCTTTTACGCTTGTTTTTTCCATTCCTCCATTATCCTTAAAAACAAACTTATAGTTACGCGGAGAAATTTCAATCATACATATATTCTGCGGTCCGCCGTACAAATTCACAAACTGCAAATGAAAATATTTCAGCCCCTTTTGCAACTGAGAGGTTTCCCATTTTGCCTGAGCGACAGTTACGGAATCCGCTTTTGTTTGAGCCGCTGCAATGCTTGAAAATAAAGCTATTGCAATAAAAGTCACAAGGCAATCTTTACAGAAATAAATTATTCTTTTCATTTTAGACTTGCAAATATTAGATTAAATTAAATTAAATTGAATTATTTTTTCTTTGAGAGTTCTGCATACCCGCCAATGAACACCCTATTCTCCTTTAATTCGCATAAAAGTTCCCCGCCTCTTTCAGAGAGTTGAGCCGCATGCAACTTGCTTTTTCCCAGCCTTTTCTCCCAGAAAGGGACAAGAGTGCAATAAGCAGAGCCTGTCACCGGGTCCTCTAAAATTGTTGCCTGAGGCGTAAAAAATCTTGATACAAAATCAAAAGCCATACTCCTGCAATCTCCACGGCTGCAATCTCCACGGCCGTATGACATTCCGCCACTTCTAATATCACTCGCCGTAACAGCAACGCCACCCGGGTCCATATTTATTTTATCAAATTCTTTACGGTCAATTTTAAGATTGCGAATTTGCTCTACGTTTTCATAAAGCAGTATATAGTCTCTCGACAGATATACTTCTTTCGGCTTGATGCTTAAAGCATTATATATATTTTCCGGCAGCGTTGCAGCCTTTGCGGGACGTGACGGAAAATCCAATATATATATGAAATCAAATGGACAACTGCCGCCACCGTCTCTGAACATGTCTCTCTCACGGCCGCTTTTCATAGAACATCTTGCAACCTTAATCACTCCTTCACATGTATCAAAAACCGCCTCGCTCTCTCCAAGTATCTCATAAACAACATACGCGGAGGCCAAGGTTGCATGTCCGCACAAATCCATCTCAATATCGGGAGTAAACCAGCGCAGGGAGTATCTTTTAGAAAATTTATCCAAAACACCAGGTTTGTCCGGAGCTCCATTATCATAAACTTCATTTTTCAGGAGAAATGCAGTTTCAGGCAAACCGTTCTTTGCCGCAATGGCAAGCATCTGAGCATCAGGAATATCCTCATCCAACAGAACAACACAGGCGGGACTCCCAAGAAAGCCAAAATGTTTGCCCGCAAAAGCGTCAATTATATAAGATGTCTCTTTCAAAATAAGATCATATGAGGTAAATTCCCAACCTCTCCTACCTTGGCAAAGGTAATAATTAGGCAGCAATAAGTCTCATGCCGCAAAAGAGAAACATTGAAATCATCCGGCAGATACCGGCCGGCGACAGCATCAAAATTATTGCTCTATGTGCTATCAATCAGCTGAGAAAATCAGGAACGTGTCCTTTCCGGATGATGCTCAAGAATATTCTTCATCCACTGCTTAGTGCTTACATGTGTATAAATCTCCGTAGTTAATATGCTTTCATGCCCAAGCATATCTTGTACAACGCGCAAATCCGCCCCGTTCTCAACAAGGTGAGTAGCAAATGAATGGCGGAACGTATGAGGATGAATCTCTTTTTTAATCCCTGCCTTTTTTGCCTGATCTTTAACAATATTAAATACCATTACCCTGCTCATCTTGCCGCCTCGTCTGTTCAAAAAAAGAGTATCCTCCGCCTCTGCAAAATTTGCGGCGGACTTGCTTTTTAGAGTAGATCTCTCCGCAACTTTAGAAGCACGCTTGCCCAATGTTCCGCCAAGAGCCTTTGCCCTTTGAAGCACCTCCCATCTTACAGGAATATAATTATTTACAGCATCCTTAGCATAGTCACCGACAGGAATTAAACGTTGTTTATTTCCCTTACCGATTACACGGATAAAAGAGTCTTTAAAAAACAAATCCGACAGACGCAAATTAACAAGTTCGCTGACTCTTAATCCGCAAGAATATAACATTTCCAGAATTGCTCTGTTACGTGTTCCCTCCGGTTCGGACAAATCTACTGAACTCAAAATTTTTTCTACTTCATCTACAGATAAAACCGTCGGGAGCTGCCTTGTAAGTTTTGGATTATCAATCTTTTCACAAGGGTTACTACCTCCACCACCTTTGCGGCCGCCGTATTCCGGGGAGCGCTCCAAGGCATAAAATTTATAAAAAGACTTGAGAGAACTTATGCAGCGCGCCTGGCTCCTTTTTGAGACTCCCTCTTCAAATTCTTCAGATAAATAGTCATCAATAATATTTGAAGAAACAGAGGCCGGAGATGAAATTCCCTTTTTCCCCAGATACCTGATAAACTTATTTATATCAGAACTGTAAGATGCTATGGTATTTGAGGAAAGAGATCTTTCCAGACGGAGATATGAACAATACTCCTTGAGTATTATTTTAAAGTCTTCTATCATAATTTGCTGTTTTCCAGGAGCTTTGGACACCACTTGGAAATAGCGCACTCTTCACACATAGGCTTTGAGGATTTACACACATATCTGCCGTGAAGTATTAGCCAATGATGCGCCCTGGCCCTCTTGTCAACCGGAATCATTTTTTCCAAATCCTCCTCCACCTCAAGCGGAGTGGCCCCTTTAGAAAAACCGATTCTGTGTGCCACCCTAAACACGTGAGTATCAACAGCTATTACAGGCTTATTAAAACATATGGAAGCAACAACGTTAGCCGTTTTCCGCCCTACTCCCGGAAGTTTTTCCAACTGCTCAATCTCTTCCGGCACCTTTCCGTCAAAATCACTGACAAGCATTTTTGCCATTCCGGAAAGATGAGCCGCTTTGCTGTTTGGAAAGGAGACAGACTTTATAAACTTAAAAATATCTTTTTCTGAAGCTTTTGCAAGAGACTCTGCATCGGGATATTTAGACAACAGTGCAGGCGTAACCATATTTACTCTTTTGTCCGTACACTGCGCAGATAAGATAACCGCTACTATGAGTTCAAAAGGATTTGTAAACTCGAGTTCACTTTTTGGCTCGGGTCCGTATTTGTCAAACCATTCAAGAATTTTTTTTTGACTATATGTTATCTTCCGTTTCATGGTCATCCGGCATATCGTCAGTTACCTCTTTCAACTTGTCCTGTTCAGAATCATTATTGGTCATTTCCGTACAAACTCCATTTGCGCAAAGCATAACTCTTGCCGGGTATCTCTCTAATATTGACCTGTTATGCGTAATCATGAGAATAGCAGGTGAATACTGGCTGTGAATCCTAAACAGAGCATTCATAATTCCGCTTGCAGTCTCCGCATCCAAATTTCCGGTTGGCTCGTCGGCCAAAATAACAGAAGGAGAATTCAGAATAGCCCGTGCTATTGCAACTCGCTGCTGCTCACCCCCCGAGAGCTGATGAGGCATTTTGTGTGACTTTGTTTCCATTCCCACTATCTTAAGAACCTCATTGCATCTGTCCTGCATTTTCTGCTCATCATCCCATTCCGTAGAGCGAAGCACAAACATTAAATTCCCCATAACAGTCTGATCCATAAGCAGCTGAAAATCCTGAAAAACAACGCCCAATTTTCTTCTCAAAAACGGAATCTGATTTTTTCTTATGGTTCTCAAGTCAAAATCGCCAACTCTTCCGTCACCGCTAATTAGCGGAAGTTCTGCAGTTAATGTTCTGATAATAGAACTTTTACCGCTACCCACCTTACCTATTAGGTAAACAAATTCTCCCCTTTTGACTTTTAAGTTCACACCTTGCAAGATTAGATTGCCGTCATTGTAAATATCGGCGTTCTCCAACTCTATAAGGGGAAGAGCACGTCCTGTCATAAAACCATTTTCACCTATCTGTGGCATAATTTTCTCAGCACTTTTTCAGTTAATAAATAGTGAATAAAATAACACAGGCAAATTTAAGAATTTTACCTTTTATTCATACTTTTGAAAGAGATAGGAATTTAGAGTTGATTTGCGAATATAACAATTTGATTATGAAGAAGATATTATTAATATTGTCACTAATTGCGCTGTTTTGCGTTAATAGGTCGGGAGCTCAAAACACAATACAAACCGACGGCTCATCCCCTATGTCTTCCGGGATGGAGCTCTATAAAAATAAAATGTACCAGAGCGCTCTTAATGAATTTGACAAGGTTTTATCTCAAAATGGAGAGAAAAATTCCGGCAATGCACAAGCGGAAAAAGCATCGGGATACAAAGTGCTATGTCAAATTTTATTAAAGCAGCCTAATCCGGAAGGCATTGTAAAAACCTATGAATCATATTATCCCGCATCGCCGCTTCTTCCTCAGATAAAATTCAGGCTTGCAGTTGCAGAATTTGACTCTGACAGATATTCAGATGCAATGAAAATTCTGGACAATATGGATGCATCTATGCTGGAGAAGGAGGACAGAGATGAATTCTATTTCCGCAAAGGATATTGCCAGATGAGAACGGGTGCATATACAGAAGCCGAACAAACTTTTACTCACATTATAAATTCTTCTGAAAAAGGAACATACATTACTCCGTCATATTACTACCTGGGTTATATGGACTACATTAACAAGGAGTTTAACAGAGCAATACCTTCATTTGAGAAATCTAAATCCGATCCGCGTTTTACCGCCCTAAGCAAATTTCACATACTGGACAGCAAGTTTATGTTAAAGGATTACAATTACGTAATCAATAACGGTCCTGAGGTTTACAAGGTAATTGACCAAACTTACAAGCCAAAAGTGGCAAGAATAATTTCCGAATCTTATTATGCAACAGGAGATGCCCAGAATGCAAGGATGTTTTTCAACATGTATTCCTCGGTGGGAGGAACATCATCTCGTTCGGATAATTTCTACGCGGGAATGATTAACTACACTTTGAAAGATTATGACTCATCTATAGTAAGATTCAACAGAGTGAAGGATGTTGACGATTCTCTCGGACAAAGTGCAAACTACCATATCGGGCAATGTTATGTCCAGCTAAAAAATAAGCCGGCAGCAGAAGAGGCATTCCGCAGCGCAGCATTTATGCACTATGACAATGCAATAGAAGAGGACGCCTATTTCAACTATGCAAAGCTGGACTTTGACTTGACGGGAGAGACCTCAAGATTTAATGAATACCTTAAAAAATACAGTGTTACAGAGAGTAAAAAGGATGAGATATACGGCTATATAGCAACCGGAGCATTAACAAAAAAGGATTATGATCAGGCAATAAAATCTCT
>DAIRSJ010000020.1:23049-27004 GCA_036804445.1 Candidatus Egerieousia sp. | reverse complement strand
AGCGGTGCGGTGATTTTTGCAAAGACGTCAAAGGGTCTTGAGCGTATTAATGATATGCTCCGTAAGGGTTTGGTTCACAAGACTTACTGGGCGTTGGTTTGTGCCCGTCCGCAAAAGGATGAGGCGGAACTTGTTCATTATCTGACCCGTAATGAGAAGCAGAACAAGACTTACGTTTTGCCTGCAAGTCAAGCTGAAAAATTGACTTCAAAGTCTTTAGGCAGCATAGACCTACATGGAGCCGTTTATAAGGCGGCCCGTCTGAAATATAAATTAATAAAGGTCACCGACAGATATTTTCTTCTGGAGGTTCAACTGTTTACCGGCCGTCATCATCAGATTCGCGTGCAGCTTAGCACAATCGGTTGCCCAATCAAGGGAGATCTGAAATATGGTTCCCCCCGTTCTAATAAGGACGGCAGTATCTCCCTGCATGCCAGGCAGATATCATTTACTCATCCGGTCACTCACACTGAGGTTTCAGTCATTGCTCCGGTTGATTGGGTTCAGTTGAAATAAATTCATTGCTCTTTGTTTGTCTTTTCCCCTTCACGGATTTCCGTGGAGGAGATGTCTTCAAGCGGCGCGTCTTCCAGATAGGTTGCGCCGTTTTTTTCACATAATTCTTTGACATCAGATCCCTTGCGGGGGTATACGGCAATCTTGTATTTCTCCAAAATCTTCTCCCCCTTATACCATTTTGGCATTGCAGCATAGCTGTCGGCCCCGACAATCAGGATAAAATTTGTGGCCGGTTCAAGTTTGTGCAAATACTTGAGTGTCTTGTAGGTATATAGCGGCTCTCTCATTCTGAATTCAACATCAGAAACCTCAAGTCTAAGAATATGTCCGTTTATTCTATTTAGAATCCTCTCCGTGCTGTTAAATTTTCTTACAGCTTTTTTTAACGCATCAAGCCTCTCAACAGGTTCTTCTAAATCTTTGATTTTCTTAAAAGGGTTGTGAGGACTCAAGACCATTACAAAGCGGTCAATATCACAATTTTCCATTACATATTTTGCAACGGCTATATGTCCAAAGTGCAGAGGATTAAAGGACCCGAAATAAAGAGCAGTGCGCATACTTCTTTAAGTTAAAAAAAGCCTCTATCGTGAGGCATTATGTTATTCATTATAAAAATCAGTTACAATTTTTTCAGCTTGAGCGAACGAATCCTCAAGCTTATCATTCACTATCACCTTATCAAAGTCCGGGGCATAGGTCATTTCTTCTATAGCTTTGTGAATCCTGGTTTCAATTGCGGTCTCAGTATCTGTTCCGCGGTTACGCAATCTCTCTTCAAGCACCTTCAAACTTGGGGGTTGAATAAATACTGCCATAGCCTTGTTACCGTATAATTTCTTTAAATTCACTCCGCCTTTAACGTCTATGTCAAAAAGAATAATATGTCCTTTTGCCCAAATTCTTTCCACCTCGCTTTTTAGCGTTCCATAAAATGAGCCCTGGTAAACCTCTTGGTATTCAACAAGTTCTCCGGCAGCTATTTTGCGGCGGAATTCATCTGCAGTTATGAAGTAGTACTCCTTTCCGTTCTGTTCCGTTCCGCGCGGCGGGCGTGAAGTGGCGGAAACAGAGAATTCCAAAAAAGGAAACTTTTCCAGCAAATGTCCCACAATCGTGCTTTTGCCTGCGCCGCTCGGTGCGGAAAATATTATTACTTTTTTGTTATTCATATTCCTCCAAACTTCAAACTATTGCCGCGAAGTTACTACTTTTTATTACTTTTGCAGCGGTTTCCGGCGTTCTGTTTTAAGTACGCATGTTCTACTCGGGGGCAAATTGGCAGATTTAGATTTCGGGCTTGGTTATTGCAGGAGTACTGTCGGGAAGAAGAAATGGTTCCGTAAAAATTATAAATTAACTTTAAATACAAAGTAATATGGTATCTTACAAAGAGTTAGGCCTTGTAAATTCTAGAGAGATTTTTGCAAAGGCGGTAAAAGGCGGATATGCAATCCCGGCTTTCAATTTTAATAACATGGAGCAGATGCAGGCTATTATTATGGCATGCGTGGAGACTAAATCACCTGTTATTCTGCAGGTTTCAAAGGGCGCAAGACAGTATGCGAATCAGACGCTTCTTAGATATATGGCACAGGGTGCCGTTGAGTATGCAAAGGAATTAGGATGTAATATTCCTATTGTTCTTCATTTGGATCACGGTGATTCATTTGAACTTTGCAAATCTTGCTGCGACCTTGGTTTTTCTTCCGTTATGATTGACGGTTCAAAATACCCTTATGAAGAGAACGTTGCATTGACAAAACAAGTTGTTGAGTATGCACACAAATATGATGTTACGGTTGAGGGCGAGCTTGGAGTTCTTGCCGGTATTGAGGATGAGGTTCATTCTGAGACTCATACATATACAAGACCGGAGGATGTTGAGGACTTTGTAAAGAAGACCGGCGTTGATTCTCTTGCAATTTCTATTGGAACTTCTCACGGTGCATATAAATTTAAACCGGGTGTAAAACCTCATATCCGTTTGGATATTCTTCATGAGATTGAGGAGAGAATTCCCGGATTCCCGATAGTTCTTCACGGTTCATCCAGCGTTCCTCAAGACATTGTTGCCGAGATTAATCAGTATGGCGGCAAGATTAAGGATTCTGCGGGAGTACCTGAGGATCAGCTGAGAGAGGCTGCAAAGAGCGCCGTCTGCAAAATCAATATTGATAGCGACAGCCGTCTTGCAATGACCGCTGCAATCCGCAAAGTGTTTGTTGAACATCCGGATGAGTTTGACCCCAGAAAATATCTCGGCCCTGCAAGAGACAAGATGAAGGAGCTTTATATTCACAAAGTTAAGGTTGTTCTTGGCTCTGATAATAAAGCATAAATTGATTGCGGCTTAGATCGCGACAGATATTAAAAAGGTCGGTATTTTGCCGGCCTTTTTTGTTCTTTCACATAATTTTATGCCTTGTGCATTTTTTTTACCTTTGCACCCTCATGGTGAAGGCAATATTTTTTGACATAGACGGGACGCTGGTTTCATTTAAGACGCATAAAGTGCCGCAAGATAATATTGAGGCGCTAAAAGAGTTGAGGAACAAGGGGATAAAAGTTTTTATCTCTACGGGAAGAATGTTGAAAATGACCTCTGTTGTGGATGGACTTGAATTTGACGGCTACATTGCAAACAACGGCGCAACCTGTTATGACTCAAATAAGAAAATGATTTTTCACAGGCCGCTGCCGCAAGACCAGCTTGATGCCGTTGCAGAAAGATTGGCAGATAAGAACAAGCCGCAGTTTGCCCTCTCATTTATGGGGCAAGATGATTATTATATCAATTGTCACTCAAAAGTGGCGGAAGAGATTGCAAGACAGATTAATGTGGCTCCTCCGGTTTTAATGCCGGTTAATGAAATCATAAAGAAAGAAATTTATCAGTTTTGTATTTATGTACAAGGCAATGAATTGCAGCCAATTTTGGATGAGACTCTTACAAAGTGCGACAGTTCCGTGTGGAATGCTCTGTTTGCCGATGTGAATGAAAAGGGAATTACAAAACAGTTTGGCATAGACAGGATGTTGGAATATTTTCACATGGACCTCTCTGAGACAATGTCATTTGGGGACGGTGCCAATGATATCCCGATGTTGAAACATACTGCGCTGAGCGTTTGCATGGGCAATGCTAATGCCGAGGTTGAAAATGCCTCTGATTATAAGACGGGTACGGTTGACAATGGCGGAATTGTTTCTGCGCTACGGCATTACAGCGTTTTATAGCGGGGAAGCAGTGATAGAATTGTGTAATACGCACTTTTGTCGCATTTGTGTCAAATTGTCCTTTTATCTGTGATGGCAAAGAAATTGCCGTAGCAGTGTCGGCCGCAAGGCTGTATTTTTAATGTAATGTTTAAAATTTTTAGAGATGTTTAATATTAATCGCGATAGTAAAAATAAAGAGGGTAATAAAGAG
>DAIRSJ010000020.1:16714-22949 GCA_036804445.1 Candidatus Egerieousia sp. | reverse complement strand
AATAAAGAAAAACAGCCGGAAACTTCTGAACAAAAGCTCAATAAAGAGATTGATGAATTGAAGAAAGCGCAGGCGGAGGAGAAAGACAGATACCTGAGACTGGCAGCCGAGTTTGACAATTACAGGCGTCGCACTGCAAAGGAGAGACTGGAACTGATAGAGACTGCAAGTGAGAGCGTTATTAAAAGCATGCTCCCTATAGCCGATGATTTTGAGCGGGCGATTGCAGTGCTGAAGGATTCGAAAGATTCGGATGCGTCCAAGCAGGGGACTGAGTTGATTTACAAGAAGATGATGGAGATGCTGAAGAACAGCGGAGTGACTGTTATTGAGGCTATCGGAAAAGATCTGAATACCGACGAACATGAGGCGATTGCGCAGATCCCTGCAAAGGATCCTAAGCAAAAAGGTAAAATTGTTGAAGTTGCGCAGCAAGGTTACAAGTTGAACGGCAAGGTGATACGCTTTGCAAAAGTTGTAATGGGAATTTAATCTTTAATTATTCCGCAGGTTAAACTGTCGGGATAAAAATTGGAATTATATAGGATTATCAAATGGCTGAGAAAAGAGATTATTATGAGGTCCTGGGAGTTAGCAAGACTGCCGGTGTGGATGAGATAAAAAAGGCATATAGGCAAATGGCTCTTAAGTATCATCCTGACAGAAATCCGGGAGATAAATCTGCGGAGGAGAAATTTAAAGAGGCTGCGGAGGCTTATGATGTGCTTTCCAATCCGGAGAAGAGGCAGAGGTATGATCAATTTGGATTTGCAGGTACAAGCAGTTCTGCGGGCGGAGGTTTTTCCGGTGGCGGATTCTCTATGGATGACATTTTCAGCCAGTTTGGAGATATTTTTGGTGGCCATTTCGGCGGAGGTTCTGCGCGAGGAGGTTTTGGAGGCTTTGGGGATTTCTTTGGCGGTTTTGGCGGATCGGATGATGATGAACGCGGCGGCAGAGCAGAGAGAGGGAGTGACATTCGAATAAGAATCAAACTTTCTCTGGCTGAAGTTTTACATGGGGTTGAGAAAAAAATTAAAATAAATAAACTTGTCGCTTGTCCCGATTGCGGCGGCAAAGGTGCTGCCAGCGAGGCAGATATAAAGACATGTCCGGATTGCAGGGGAAGAGGTGTAGTTACAAAAGTAGTTCGCACTATTCTTGGGCAGATGCAGACAAGTACTACTTGCCCGCGTTGCAACGGAACCGGTAAAATTGTTTCTAAGCCGTGCAAAAAATGCGGCGGTTCCGGTTTGGTGAAAGCTCCCGAGGAGATTAGCTTTAAAGTTCCGGCGGGCGTTGCCCAAGGCATGCAGCTTACTGTAAGAGGTAAGGGAAATGCAGCTCCGCACGGAGGGGTTAACGGAGATTTGCTGGTTGTGATAGAAGAGGAACAAGATCCTAATTTCCAGAGAGATGGGAATGACTTGCTGTATTCTTTGTTTGTCAGCGTGCCCGATGCGATTACCGGATGTGAAGCTGAAATTCCTACAATTGACGGCAAGCTGAGAATTAAAGTTGCTCCGGGTATGCAGAGCGGTACCGTTTTGAGGCTGAGGGGAAAAGGCGTTCCGGACGTGAACGGTTATGGAGCGGGAGATATGATGGTTGCGGTAAACGTCTGGATACCAAAGAACTTGACATCAGAAGAGAAAAAAATCATAGAAAAATTAAAGTCTTCTTCCTCATTTGATCCTAAGCCGAGCAGCGATGATAAAAGTTTTTTTGACAGGCTTAGGGGAAAATTCAAATGAAATTTGTAAAAATCTGTTTCTTGGTTGTTTGTCTAGGTTGTGTTTCTGTTTTTGCAGAGGCGCAGAACTTAGGATTCCCGTTAGAGAGATACAGCGGACTGGCCGGTAATTATGGTGAATTGAGGGGCGGGCATTTCCACTGCGGGTTGGATTTAAAGACGGGCGGCTCTGTCGGGATGAAAGTGTATGCCGCTCAAAGTGGCTATATATCAAGAGTTTCAGTTGCGTCCAACGGCTTTGGAAATATGATTACTATCAACCATCCGGGCGGATATCAGACAATTTACGGTCATCTCTTAAAATTTGCTCCGGCCATACAAGGGTACGTGAGAAAGAGACAGTATAGAACGGAGACATGGCAGCAGAGTATATATTTTGGTCCGAGAGAGTTCCCTGTAAAGAAAGGTGATTTTATTGCATATAGCGGAAATTCAGGTTCTTCCGGTGGACCTCATTTACATTTTGAAGTTCGCAGCCCCAAGGGTATTCCCATGAATCTTATGATAGGTGGCAGGGGTGGAGCAAGTTCTTCTGTTCAGGCAAGGCAATCATCTGATGAAAATATTTTTATCCGGCTTATAAAAGATACCGTTAAACCGGTGATAAACAGTGTGTTATTCTTTGGACATGCAAACATAATGGGTACTCCTTATTCTTATCTTATAGAGCGTCCGAAAAAATCCAATGTAATGCTGCTCCCAAAATATTCTTACGTAGCAGTAGATGCCGTTGATTACATTGACGGAAATTACGCAAGATTAGGTGTTTACAAATATAAAGTGTTATTGGACGGAACACCGGTTTTCACTTTCACGGAGGGCAATATACCATATTCGACAGGTAAATTCATTACATCATTGCTGGAATATTCTCAAAGATATTATCGTGGAAGAACTTATGTGAAGAGTTATGTGGAACCGGGTAACAGATTAAAAGACAGAATAATTGCAAAAAATGACGGGCTGATTGTTTTGAATGATTATGAGTTCCATAACGTTCGTGTTGAGGTTTCGGACGTATACGGAAATTCTTCTGAAAAATCTTTTCTGGTTAAAAGAGACGATATAATATTTAAGAGAAAAGTTCCGTATCCTCCAAAAGGGGAGTTTATGGGATGGGTGAATGCGAATTCGTATGAGACTAAAGGACTGGAGATTAACATTCCGCTTGGCGCTCTCTATTCGTCAATGTTTTTTACGGCGGATACTGCAAAATTCAGAAACACCAAATATTCTCCTCTTTGGGAGATAGGGGACCCCGCAACTCCAATCAATAACTACATAGAGGTAAAAATGGGGGCGGCTGTTCCTAAAAAACTTGCCGGCAAAGCGGTGCTTGCAAAGTTGGAGGGACGCGGATATCTGACCTCTTTAGGAGGAACTTACAGTTTTGCAAAACAGCTTATGACCGCCTATATAGGTTCTTTTGGAAAATACTGTGTAGCAGTTGATACCAAGGCTCCAAGTATTGCTTTTAAGTTCAACGACGGGGCAAGAATAAGGTCTGATGTTGCTGGCATAAGAATTGGAGATAACCTGTCGGGAATAAGAGACTATAGGGTGGAAATTGACGGGCATTGGGTTGTGGCTGAATATGATGAAAAAAATGCAACGCTCAATGTTCCTTTAAAGGACGCTCGTATTAAGGGCGGAACCAGGCATTTTATGAGAGTTACCGTGGTTGATATGGTTGGTAATAGAAATGTCGCGGAGAGAAATTTTACATGGTAGGAAGGAGTCCGCTTTAGGACTTTTTCATAACTTGCACAATATAAAGGATATAAATTTTAAAATATTATTACTATGACAATGGGTGGAGGTTTTATTCTGATTGCTATTATTGGTGTTATCGGAATGATTGTACAATCAAGATTGAAGAGTGTATTCAGCAAGTATTCAAAAGTGCTTTCTCCGGGCGGACTTACCGGTGCTCAATTTGCGCAGAAGATGCTTGACGGGAATGGTGTCAGAGATGTTAAGATAACTGCCATACCTGGCAGTCTTACAGACCATTATAATCCTGCAAATAAAACGCTGAATCTTAGCGAGAGTGTATACGGGTCCAATAGTGTTGCAGCAGCTGCCGTTGCCTGTCATGAGTGCGGTCACGCTTTACAGCATGCGCAGGGATATGCTCCATTAAAGCTGCGTTCTGCTTTGGTCCCGATAGTTAATTTTTCCTCTATGATGTCTCAGATTGTCATCATTATAGGAATCCTGTTAATCAATACGTTGCCGGCTCTGTTCTGGGTAGGAATTTTAATGTTTGCAATGGTACTTGTATTTAGCGTTGTGACTCTTCCGGTTGAATACAATGCTTCACATCGCGCTCTTGCGTGGCTGCAATCCTCTCATTCATTGAGTTCCGTAGAAGTTGATCAGGCTCGTGAGACTTTGATGTGGGCTGCCCGTACTTATGTAGTTGCCGCGCTTTCGGCTCTTGCTACTCTGGTTTATTATCTTGGTTTTGCAAGCAGAAGATAACTATGGACTTAAAAAAAGGCATCAAGCTAATTGGAGTCATGTCGGGTACATCCCTTGACGGCATTGATTTTTGCTATGTGAGATTTAGAAATACTGAGTCTGACGGAACAGGCAAATGGAGTTATGAAATTTTAAAGGCCGAGGATGAGTCGTATCCGCAGGAGCTTAAAAATAAGCTTAATACTGCGCAAAATTTTTCCGCCTTGGAATATGCGCGCTTGAATTCCGATTATGGTTTGTATCTGGGTACACGCATTCGTGATTTCATGAAGAGGAGCGGTGCAAATCCTGATTTTATTGCGTGCCACGGTCAGACTATTTTCCACCAGCCTGAGATTCAGTTTACAGGCCAGATAGGTAGCGGTGCAGGCATTGCGGCAAAGACCGGCGTAGATACAATTTGCGATTTTCGTACAACTGACGTAGCCCTTGGAGGACAAGGTGCTCCGCTGGTGCCGATAGGAGACAGGCATCTGTTTGGAGATTACGATTATTGTTTGAATCTGGGAGGTTTCTCCAACATCTCTTTTGAAAGTTTTAAGGAAAGTGACGGCGGCAGGCGTATTGCTACCAGGACGGCATTTGACATATCGCCGGTGAACTACGTGCTGAATTATTACATGCGCACCATTGGAAAAGATTATGATAGGGACGGTGCACTTGCACGCAGCGGTAAGATCTGTCGGGAGCTTCTTGACAGATTAAATAATTTAGAGTTTTACACGCAAAGGGGACCAAAATCCCTGGGGCGCGAATGGGTTGAAAATGAAGTAATTCCATTAATTGAGTCTTATAAGCTTCCTATAGAGGATAAACTTTGCACTTTTTGCGAGCATGCCGCAATTCAAACATCCGGCAACATAAAAGGCAAAGAGGGAGGGGGCATAAGCAAGGTGCTTGTTACGGGCGGCGGTGCCTTTAATAAGTTTCTAATGGAGAGATTCCAGGCGAACGCACCCCAATGTAAGTATGTTATACCGGATGCCGAGACTGTTAACTTTAAAGAGGCTTTGATTTTTGCATTTCTTGGAGCGTTGTATGTAGCTGATATTCCAAATTGTATGAGCTCCGTTACCGGAGCTGCCTATGACTGCATAGGTGGCGCGCTTTACAAAGCGGGCGGGAGGCAGTAAAGTTCAGTATATCTGTCGGAAAGATTAGGCAATTTATTTTGCTTAAAAGAAAAAAAATCCTACATTTGCAGTCCCAAAACGGAGGGCAACCTCTTCAAGCACTTTCTCGGAAGGTTATAGGGCCATAAGAGCTTGATAATTGCAATGTTGCCTTAAAAATTTTAAAGAGATGGATTTAATTAAAATTGCTCAGCAGGCGTTTGCCGGAGAGAAAAAAGAATTTCCTGCGTTTAAGGCGGGGGACACAGTAACAGTCACTTATAAGATTAAAGAGGGTGATAAAGAGAGATTGCAGAGTTTCAGAGGCGTAGTTATTCAACGCCGCGGAGCAGGTGCTACTCAGACATTTACAGTAAGAAAGATTTCCGGAGGTGTTGGTGTTGAGAGAATATTTCCTTTGTATTCTCCGTTCATTGAAACCATTACAATGGAGAAAGCAGGAAAGGTTAGAAGAGCTAGAATCTTCTATCTTAGAAATTTAACAGGAAAGAAGGCAAGAATTAAGGAGAAGGGCTTAAGCCGCGTTGAGGAGGAGATGGATGAGGAGCAGAAGGCTAAGATTAAAGAGGCAAAGATGAAGATTGCCGCAGAGAATAAGGCGGCTGAGGCAAAGGCTGCAGAGGAGGCTAAGAAGAAAGAGGCTGCTGCTCAGGCAGCTGCAGCAAAAAAAAGAGCTGCAGAGGCAGAGGCTAAAAAAGCCGGAGCTGCAAAGAAATAATGATTGACCCTGCAAAGGGTCAGTTTTTTAACCGGCCCCGTAGCGCAACTGAATAGAGCATCACACTACGGATGTGAGGGTTGTAGGTTTGAATCCTATCGGGGTCACGCTAAAAAAAGCAACACAATTTTTGTGTTGCTTTTTTTT
>DAIRSJ010000020.1:0-16614 GCA_036804445.1 Candidatus Egerieousia sp. | reverse complement strand
GCATAAAAAGCAGACTGCACTAGTACTTATCAACTGAAGATATTTCCTTTAATGATTTGCGGGATTTCTCACGTTGAACATCATCGGGATACCCGACGGCAAGCATAAGCCAAATTTTGCGTCCGCGCGGAACCTGCAGCAACTTCTTGATTTTGCCCTCATTAAACCATCCCATAATACATGTGCCAAGTCCAAGGTCAGCGGCTCTCAAACAGAAATTTGCAATTGCCAGCCCGATATCCATCTGTTTATAATCTTTCCCGTGCAGTACAATATCCACATTATTAATGGCTTTGGTCTTTTCTGTAACCACGGCTACAAATGCAGGAACCCCTTTTGCAAAACCATTCATACCCATAAAAGCTGCGGCACTTTGTACTTCTTTTAGCAGCTCCGGCTTTTGCACAACTACAAATTTCCATTCCTGCGCATTATTGGCGGATGGTGCAAGTCTTGCAGCATCAATGCATTGCATTATTTTTTCCGTCTCCACAGGTAAGTCCTTGTATTTTCTTACGCTCTGTCTTTTTTGAATGATTTCCATTAAGTTCATAATATATTCCTCCAGATATTATTTTGCGAATTTAATCAAAAAACTTTTTTCTACCTTTATACAGTCACTGGACGTAGACGATGCATTTTTATTACGATAAATTGTTAAAACATTCTGTATGAACAAGTCATTGGCTTTCATTATGTGCACGGTAGCAGCATTCATGTATATGCCGGCATTATTTGCGCAATCTCCTATTAATTATGTGATTAACGGGAAAGCAACTGCTGTTAAAAACGGGACCAAAGTTTATATGAAGCTTGCATCTTCCGGTGGAACGCCAAAAGATTCTGCGATTGTGGAGGATGGAAAATTTAAAATGGAGGGAAGCCTGGAAAGCAAGGACATCGTCCATATTTATATCGGGGATAGGGAAATACGTGTGGACGCCGTCCTTGACGGTTCCGCTGTTTATATAGATTTTGACAACGAGCATCCGTATCCGGAGGGAGGGGAATTGAATAAGCGCATGACTAAGTATATGAAGGATAATGAGATTATCTTGAAAAGGGCCAAGGTTCTCCGCTATGATGATTTAATGGAGGAGGCCAGGAGACAAACAATCACTGAGGCTTACAGAAAAGAGATTTACAAGCTTGTAGCCGACAGTCTGGAAAATCCGTATAAAGAGCTTGTAAGGAAGACTATATATGATAATATTGATAATGTTTTTGGGGCATATGTTTTTTCAAAGATTTATAATACGGATACCGATGAAGCTCTGCAAATTTTGAAAAGGGCCGGACGGGAATTTAAAGAATATAAACCCGTCGAGAATATACAGGAATGGTTTAATCATGTTGCGGAGACAAGTGTTGGGAAACATTTTACGGATTTTAAACAGGCAGATCCGGAAGGCGGGATGCATAGGATTTCTGATTACGCAGGAAGGGGAAAATATGTCCTGTTGGTTTTTTGGGCATCATGGTGCGGTCCCTATTATGCGTCGGGATTCCATGAGGGTGAACTTTATAGAAAGTATCGTCCCAAAGGGCTTGTGATAATAGGAGTGTCCTTAGACAGTAATAAAGAGTCATGGGTCAGGGGTGTGGCAAGACATAAGATGAAATGGCTTCAAGTCTCCGACCTAAAAGGTTGGAATAATGCGATTTCTTCCGCATACGCCATTAATTCGATTCCTACCACTGTTCTTATAGGTCCCGATGGAACTATCATTGCAAGAGGATTGAGAGGGGAGGCACTTGCCGCTAAGCTTGCGGAGATTTACAAGTAGCCGGTGGCAGTGCCTGAAAATGACGCGTAGCGTAAACTTGTATCAAGTATATAAATCCTACAATAACTGCGACAATGTATGGCGCAGTTATTGTTTTGTTAAACAGAGTGTTGCCGAGGCATGAAATGTAAATCGGGGAGAGAAACTGGCCTAAATAAAGACCGGCGGAAACCAGAGGCATTACAGTGGTGATAGCCTCTTTTCCCCCTTTGATTGAGGCTATCGTATTCAGATATGGTATGCCCACACCGTTTGCAATTCCTATTACTGCTGAGCCGGCAAGCAACGCCCACATTTTTCCCGACAGAATAAAAATTAAATAGCCTATAATAAATCCGCACGGAGCAAAGTATTTCATCTGCATTCTGAACGGCTTCATCATTGAACCAAAAGCAAGTCCTACTATAAAGGCAATTACATCAAGAGACACCATTATTATTGTGACGGCGTTAAGTGACAGGTCTGTTTGTTTTGATACTATTATTGCAAAGTTGCTTGGATAAACAAAGAACAAACTCATACATAGAAACATTCCGATGACGGATGGGTGAAATCTTTTAATACGAGTTCCAAAACTTGGAACCTGTACATTGTCTTTTTTCCCAAGTCTTTCATTAGGAAGGTTTATGGCTATCATTGCAACTGCAATAAAACCAAGCAGATAAACAAAGAATGAAAAATTCCATGAAACGCTTGCGAGTATCCCCGCCAACAAAGTTGCAACTACTCCGCCCATCTGATTCATTGCTGCAGAGAGTCCCATCAGCTCGGCTTGTCTCTCCTTAGAAAAATAGAATGAAAGCAAACCTGTAGAGAGCGGCATTATCATGCCGACGCTTATTCCCAATATTCCCCTTAATACTAATATGATATAAATGTTATTGCAAAAGTACGGAAGTGTTCCGCATACAGAGTAAATGAGCAGACCAATTAACGCCAAGGTGCGCGTCTTAAAGAGTCTGCAAAAATAGGGGAATGCAAGGTTGGTAAAAACTATAAATAGCGCCGGAATACTTATAATAAACTGAATGAGGAGCCCGGGGGCACTTGAAAAATGTTCTTTTATAACTCCAAGCGCAGGAGCAATTGCGGCTCCCGCCATCACGGTCAGAAGCGACATTGACAGAATGGATGCTGTCAGATATTTTGAAATCTTTTTCATGTAGACAACTTTTTAAATAACAAACCTTCAGTTGCTTACAATCACTCTAGATCTCAAGTCGCCTACGATTTTTGGTGTGGCAAAGGTGCGAATTTTTTGAAATAATTTCAAAAAAATAACAGGCAATTTTGCCTGTTATTTTTTCCGTGCCCGAGACAAGAGTCGAACTTGCACACCGTTACCGGCACTACTCCCTGAAAGTAGCGTGTCTGCCATTTCACCACTCGGGCGCTACTGGAACCGGATTTCTCCGGTTGGGGTTGCAAAGATAGTATTTTTAGGGCTTAAAGAGCAAATTTTTGTAACTTCGTGACCGTTAAAATTATGGATACTTCAGGAATTTTTAACCGGATAAGCGGTAGCTATGATGCTCTTAATCACCTGTTTTCTTTAAACATAGATAAACAATGGAGAAAACAGGCAGTTGAATATTTGTGCGATGTTATAAAAGAAGACGCAAGAATTCTGGATGAAGCATGCGGAACCGGCGATTTGACTATTGCATTGGCAAACAAAGGGTTTCATGTTACCGGAATTGATATTTCTCAGGGAATGCTTGCGGTGGCCAAAAGAAAAGTAGTGAAGTGCAGTACGTTGCCGCATTTAATGCTTGCGGACGCAGCCAAGTTGCCGTTTGCCGGAGATTATTTTAATGCGGTTACAATTGCTTATGGAATAAGAAATTATGATGACCGTGCTACTGCTCTTAAGGAAATTTACAGAGTGCTTCTGTCGGGAGGAAAATTGGTGATATTGGAATTTGCAAAACCTGTAAACCCTTTTTTGAGAGGATGTTATAATCTTTATTTTAATAACGTTCTGCCATTTATGGCAAGAGTTTTCACCGGCGGCAAAGAGAAGGGGGCATATAAATACTTCATACAATCGGTAGAGAAATTCCCTAAATTTGAAAAATTTTGTGATGAGATAAGGGCGGCCGGATTCAGGGATGTGCAATTCAAAAAACAAACTTTTGGAATATCCGTACTGTATACGGCAGAGAAGTAGTGTGTTATGGTAACCGTTAATAATTAATTTGTCCGGATATAAGCTATGTGGTCTGATGAAGTTTGGCCTATAATATCAGCGGTCCTATACGCAATGAACATGGGGATAGCGGTTTATGCATCTGTTACCATGATTTTGCGCAGGCAGGATCCCGTTAGAACTTTGTCCTGGACAGCGGTTATGGTTTTGCTTCCCTATATTGGCATCCTGCTCTATTTTGTTTTTGGCCAGAACTTTAGGAAGAAAAAGATTTTCTCACGCAAAGGATTGGGAGATGTTAAGTTAAGGCGGGAACTGTGTGTGGATGAGGAGGAGAAACTAAAGAAGGATCCGCGGCTTTTTTCATCTGAAAACGAACCGTACAAAAAACTTGTTTATCAGAATCTTAAGAATAGCTACGCCTTAATAGATTATAACAGCGATATTGATTTTTATTTTGACGGCAGAGATGCTTTGGACGCCATGTATAAGGCTATCGGAGAGGCGACAAATCATATTCATATTCAGACATATATACTGGAAGATGATATGACGGGAAATCGGTTTGCAGACCTGCTCATTAAAAAGGCACGGAGCGGTGTTGAGGTGCGCCTTCTTATTGACGGCATAGGCTGCGTTTCTCTTAAGAAAAAATTTCTTGAACATTTGCAGCAGAACGGAATAGAGGTTCTGGTTTTTTCTCCGGTGCGATTTTTTATGCCAATGAGCCGTCTTAACTATCGCAATCACAGGAAGATACTTGTCGTTGACGGAAAAGTCGGCTTTCTGGGAGGAGTAAACATCGCGGACCGTTACTACTACGGTACTGAAACGGGAGATTGGCATGATACTCATATTAAGGTGATTGGAGAGTCCGTATTCTCTTTGCAGGAGGGATTTTTGCTGGATAGATATTTTGTACTCAATAGAAAATTGAGGTACAGCAAAAAATATTATCCGCAGATTGAAAATCAGAAGTACGATATAACCGTTGAGAAGAAAAATTTTTACAGCCAAATTATCTCTTCCGGTCCCGACAGCGATTGGGCGGGTATTATGCAATGTTATTTTACGGCCATTACCTGTGCGCGTGATCATATATATCTTGTAACTCCGTATTTTACTCCTAATGAGACAATTCTGAACGCCATTAAAGTTGCGGCTCTTGGTAATATCGATGTGAGAATAATGCTGCCGGAGAAGGCTGATTCCGCTACTGCGACATATAGTACTAAATCTTATATTGGTGAATTGCTTGAGGCGGGAGTAAAAATATACCTTTTTAAAGAGGGTTTTAATCACTCAAAAGTCATGAGCATTGACGGATGTATAAGTATAATCGGCTCGGCAAATATGGATACCAGAAGCTTTGAGCACAACTTTGAAATTATGAGCGTTTTGTATAATTCCGATTGTGCTAAAATAGTGGAAAACAGATTTTTACAAGATGCCGAAGAGTGTGACGGAGTTAATCTGGCCAAGTGGAGAAAAAGGCCTGTCGGGGAGAAAGTTAAGGAGAGTTTTTTCCGGCTGATGAGTCCTCTGATGTAAATTATAATAATTTTAGATATGGAAAAAGAATATGTTGTTGGTGTCGATGTCGGCGGACAGACCGCTAAGATTGGCGTTGTAAACCGCAGAGGTGAAATACTTTGCCAGAAGTCAATTGATTCTAAATACGGAAAGGGTGAGGCCGATAAATTTGTTAAGGCTCTTTGCTCTACAATCAGGGAACTTGTAAAAAAGATTGGCTTGGAGAGTGTTAACGGTATTGGTATCGGGGCTCCGGATGGAAATTTTTACAAAGGCACAATTGAGGATGCTTCAAATCTGCAGTGGGCAAAGGGAATTATTGTCCCTTTTGCAGAGATGATTTCCAAGGAGTTAGGAGGTATTAAGACTGTTGTTACCAACGATGCTAATGCGGCTGCAATGGGAGAGATGACATACGGTGCCGCAAAGGGGATGAAAGATTTTATCATGATTACCCTTGGTACCGGAGTAGGAAGCGGTATTGTGATTGGCGGCAATGTTGTTTATGGTCACGACGGTTTTGCCGGCGAGCTGGGTCATACTTGCGCCGTGCGCACTAACGGGAGAGAGTGCGGATGCGGCAAGAAAGGTTGTCTGGAGGCTTATACATCTGCCACGGGAGTTGCAAGAACGGCAAAAGAGTGGATGGTTAATACTCTGAAACCAAGTATCTTGCGTGATATTAAGGGAGATATAACTTCTAAGGATATCTATGATGCGGCTGAAAAGGGGGACAAGATGGCCATAGAAATATTTGAATACACCGGTAGAATTCTTGGTGAAAAATTTGCGGACTTTGTAGCCTTCTCGGCACCGGAAGCAATAGTATTGTTTGGCGGTCTTGCTCATGCAAGCAAGTACATCATGAAGTCTTTGACGGATGCCATGAATGAGAATCTTATATCATTGTGGAAAGGAAAAGTTAAAATAATTACCTCTGCGCTTAAAGAGAGTGATGCCGCCATACTTGGGGCCTCTGCTCTTGCATGGTAAAATTGGATTTAAAAGTTTTATGAAAAAAATTGTTTTTTTGGATGCTGCTTCCATTGGGGAGGATGTTTCTCTGGAGCCTGTTGCAAAACTGGGAGAGCTTGTTGTATACCCGTTTACAAAACCGGAGAATGTTTTTGAAAGGGTTAAGGATTGTGATATTTTAATTATTAACAAAGTTTTAATAGGGAAGGAGCAGATTGATGCTGCAAAAAATTTAAAACTTATTTGTGTTGCTGCAACCGGGACAAACAATGTGGATATCGCCTATGCAAACAGCAAAAACATACCTGTTAAAAATGTTGTGGGTTACTCAACGGAAAGCGTTGCACAAGTTACATTATCAATGGTTTTGAGCCTTTCATGCTGGCTGGGTTATTATGACGCAAGAGTTAAAAGCGGAGAGTATTCACGCGGTAATCTTGTATCTGATGTGAGCCGCGTTTTTACAGAGTTAAGCGGAAAGCGTTATGGCATTGTCGGTCTTGGCAATATAGGTTCAAGGGTTGCTTCTCTAGCAAAGGCATTTGGAATGAAAGTGGTGTACTACTCTACCTCAGGTAAACCGCATTCTACTGAATATGAGAGCGTTTCATTGGATGAACTTATGAAAACCTGCGATTACATATCCGTTCACGCCCCGATGAATGAAAAGACAAGAGATCTGATTAAATATGCGCAGCTTAAAATGATGAAACCTTCGGCATTTATAATTAATCTTGGTCGCGGGGGAATCATTAATGAAGAGGACTTGGTGCGTGCTTTAAATGAAAACGTTATAGCAGGTGCCGGAATAGACGTCTATTCAAAGGAGCCGATTCCGCTCTCTTCTCCGTATTTAAAAATCAAGGATAACAGCAAAGTGATTTTTACGCCGCATATTGGCTGGACCAGCCAGGAGGCTCGTAAGTGCTTGATTAATAAACTATCGGAGAATATTATTTCAGCGGAGAATTAGGCTCGCGGCTCATGTACTTGTATTCCAGACGGTCTACAAGCCGCGGGCAAATCTTATTTAAGAAAACGGTAAGTTTTCCGATGGGGGTCAGCACAACCTGAGACTTGCGCTTGTGTACGGCGTGCACCATTTTAATCGCGACGGTTTCCGCACTCATCATTCCGGCCTCGTCTCTCGGAGTCTCTCCTTGAGGAGTGCCGTCCGCGGTAAGCGCTGCAAACCTGACATTTGAAGCTGTGAACCCTGGTGCAAAAACCAGAACATTCAATCCGTCGCGAAGGTGCTCAACTCTTAAAGTATCCAGAAATCCGTATATGGCAAACTTTGAAGCCGAATATCCGGTGCGTGCAGGTAGTCCCTTAAACCCCGCAATGGAAATCACTCCTACTACGGTTCCCTTGCTCTTAAGCAAATAGGGCAGTGCGTATTTTGTGCAGTAAACTGTTCCCCAGAAGTTGACGTCCATAAGACGTTTAAGGACAATTAAATCCAAGTCTCTGAACATTGCCCTCATGGAGATGCCGGCATTATTAACCAGCACGTCAATCTTTCCAAATTTCTCTACCGCAGCCTCTATCAGCCTCTTGCAGTTATCTTCTTTTTGCACGTCAGTGGGGACGGCAATAAATCTTCCCGCCTCCTGTCCTTTGTGAGAAAGTTCACAAAAAGCCTGCTTTAGCTTATCGGCAGAACGTGCGGCAAGAACAACACTTGCTCCTTCCGCCGCAAAAGCGCGAGCGGAGGCAAGACCTATTCCGGAACTTGCCCCTGTTATTATTACAACTTTACCGTCAAATTTGCCCATTGCAAAATGCTATTTGCTACTTAATAATGCCGGAGAAGGCTAATCAATAGCCATATCTTTAATATCGTTGTCTCCGCTGTAAGCGCCGTCCGCAAGTTTCTTTTTAATCTCCTCAAATGCCTTAAGAGTATACTCAACATGTTCCATCTGATGCATTGCCGTGCAGATAATTCTGAACATAATAACGCCCTTTGGAACAACAGGATATACAACTACGGAGCAGAATATTTTATAATTTTCTCTTAAATCTACAAGAATGTTTGTAGCCTCCGGAACTGTTCCCTTAACAAATACAGGGGTAATGCATGCTTCTGCAGGTCCTACATCAAATCCTCTCTCTCTCAGACCGTTCTGCATGGCGCGTGCAATTTCAAACAAATGCCTTCTTCTCTCATCTCCGTTGCGAATCATATCAAGTCTCTTCAAACATCCCTCAACAAGCGCCATAGGAAGTGACTTTGCATATATCTGACTTCTAAGATTATATCTTAGAAAATTAATAATCTCCTTTGGACCGGCAATGAATCCTCCGATTGCAGCCATTGCTTTAGCAAAAGCACCAAAATATAAATCAACTCCATCCATAACTCCTTGCTCCTCAGAAGTTCCGCGGCCGTGTGCTCCCATTACTCCAAAGCCGTGAGCATCATCAATAAGAATTCTGAACTTATATTTTTTCTTAAGCGGAACAATCTTTCCCAGAGCTCCCATAGCTCCCGTCATCCCGTAAACCCCCTCGGTGACAAGCAATACTCCGCCGCCTTGTTCAGTTGCAACTTTTTCTGCACGCGCAAGGACCTTCTCGCAGTCTGCAATGTCATTATGTTTGTATTTGATTCTCAGTCCCATGTGAAGACGCAGGCCGTCCATAATACAGGCGTGGCACTCTTCATCATATACAACAACATCATGTCTTGTAAGAAGCGCATCAAGAATAGATATCATTCCCTGATATCCGAAGTTTAAAAGGTATGCATCCTCTTTCTGCTCAAAATCAGCAAGTTCACGCTCCAGCTTTTCATGCAAAGAAGTATGACCGCTCATCATTCTTGCCCCCATAGGGTATGCCAGTCCCCACTTTGCCGCAGCCTCGGCATCAACCTTTCTAACTTCCGGGTCATTTGCCAATGCCAGATAATTGTTGAAAGTCCATGCAAGAACTTTTTTTCCGTTAAAAGTCATATAGGGTTCAACTTCCCCCTCCAACTTGGGAAACATAAAATAGCCGTGAGCTCTTTTTCTGTATTGTCCAAGAGGTCCACCTTCGTTTTCCTTGATTCTGTCAAATATGTCCATGTTGTTGTATTTTTTAAATATTATTTTCTGTTGCGACAGATATTATCTGATTCTCAGCTTTTTGCCGCTGCGAATATTACTTCCTTTTATTCCGTTAAGTTTCTTTAGTTTTGCAACGGTTGTATGATGACGCCGTGCAATAGCCCCCAAAGTATCACCGTTGCGAATTGTTACATAGTTTCCGCCTTTTTTGCTGCTATGACTTCTTGAGCGTCTGCCCCTTGTAAAATGCAATCTCTGATAGCGGAAATTATCTTTTGTTATAACCAGAGTATTGCTCTTAACACTGAAGGGACCGCTAAAGTCAATGGCATCTCTTGGATTTATTGCATTTCCTAAATATCTCAATTCAAAATGAAGGTGGTAACCGGTTGAACGCCCGGTGCTTCCTCCAAGACCGATAGGGTCTCCGGCTTTTACTCTTTGTCCCTCTTCTGCAATGAATGCGCTCATGTGACCGTATAGGGTTTCCAGCCCGTTATCATTGCGCAATACAATAAAGTCACCGTAACCGGCTCCTTCATAGCGTCTTATGCGGACCACTCCGTCAAATGCGGCGCGAATTGTATCGCCCTTGAATACTTTTAGGTCTATTCCAGTATGAATCCTTCCCCAACGCGGTCCGAATTCAGAAGTAACATATTTATCCGAAGGAGGATAGAAACCGCTGACATCTATTCGCACGGTGTCCTTCATGTCGGCAAGTTTTACGTTATACGGGTTAATTGTAGTGTTGCTCCAAACATCATATTCTTCCGGTAACTCTGTTATTGATTGATTTTCATCTTTTTCCTCATCAGCATACGTGTCTCCTGTATTTTCCTCTGAATTTATCAGAGCATCTCTTTCCTTCTCAATCTCTTGCAGAGTGTTCCTTGTAAATTCCGTAACAGAAAAAACAATGTGCGGCTTTTTGTGAACTGTTTTTGTATCCTTTCTTGAAGGGTTTTCACTGTCCAGAGAATAATTTTTAAACGGATCCGGAAGATAAAAAATAGGTATGTAATCGGTAGCCAGCCAGTAATCGGACCAGATATTATCTACGGTTATACCTGTTGTATTTGAATAACTTAGGTCAACGTTACTTCTTCCATGCGGATAGAGAGGGTTCACTCTGATGCTTATTTGCGGCTCTTCTTTTTTATTACGATTTCTCTTAAAAAACTGAGCTTGTCCTTGTAGCGGGACAAGCAGGAATAGTGTAAGAACAATGTAAGTGTACTTTCTAAGCATCTATGTTTGCGTATTTTGCGTGTTGCTCAATAAATTCTCTTCTTGGCGGAACATCGTCTCCCATTAACATGGAGAAAATACGGTCTGCCTCTGCGGCATTTTCTATATAGACTTTTCTTAAAATTCTATTTGCCGGATCCATGGTGGTCTCTGCAAGCTGGTCTTGGCTCATCTCTCCTAATCCTTTGTACCTCTGAATCTTAATACCCTTTTCAGATTGCGTTCCTCCCTTTGTCAGTTCAGCAATAACTTTATCTTTCTCTTCATCGCTCCAGCAATATTTGTTTAAATCCTTGCCCTTCTTAACCATATACAGGGGAGGAGTAGCGCAATATACGTATCCGTTCTTAATAAGGTCAATCATATAGCGGAAGAAGAATGTAAGAATCAGAGTTGTAATGTGCGCCCCGTCCACATCGGCATCTGCCATAATGATAATCTTGTGATATCTTAATTTGCTAAGATTAAGTGCTTTGCTATCCTCTTCCGTACCAACGGTAACTCCCAGCGCAGTATAGATATTTCTAATTGTTTCACTGTCAAAGACTCTGTGCTCCATGGCTTTTTCCACGTTAAGGATTTTACCTCTAAGCGGAAGGATAGCCTGATACATTCTGTTCCTACCCTCTTTGGCCGTTCCACCTGCCGAATCTCCCTCCACAAGGAACAACTCACATTTGGAAGGATCTCTTTCTGAGCAGTCTGCAAGCTTGTCCGGAAGTCCGACTCCGCTCATTCCGCTCTTTCTTTGAACCAATTCCCTTGCCTTGCGTGCGGCATGTCTTGCCTGCGCGGCAAGAATAACTTTATCAATTATAAGTTTTGCATCTTTAGGATGTTCTTCCAGATAATTATCTAGCGCTAAACTTGTTGCCTGGCTTACTGCAGCCATAACTTCCGCATTGCCAAGCTTGGTTTTTGTTTGTCCTTCAAATTGAGGCTCTGCAACCTTTACGGAGATAACCGCCGTAAGACCCTCACGGAAATCCGACGGGTCAATCTCAAACTTCAAGTTCTTAAGCATCCCCTCCTTGTCCGCGTAGTTTTTGAGAGTAGTTGTAAGTCCTCTTCTAAATCCCGACAGGTGAGTGCCTCCCTCTATAGTGTTGATATTGTTAACATAAGAGTGAACATTCTCATTAAATTCCGTATTGTACTGCATTGCAATTTCAATAGGGTAGCCCGTTTTGTCGCTCTCCAGATAGATAGGGTTTTCTGTCAGTTTTTCTCTATTGCCGTCCAGATACTTAACAAATTCAAGCAGACCGGACTCTGAGTAAAATACTTCAATTTTTGGTTTTGATACCTCAACTCCCTCATCATTAGTCTCTTTAGCACGCATGTCAGTTAGAGTAAGTTTAACCTTTTTGTTTAGGTAAGCTAACTCTCTCAGGCGGGCCGCCAGAATATCGTATTTGTAAACTGTCGAGAGTGTGAAAATTTCAGGGTCCGGTTTGAAAGTGATAATAGTACCGGTATCGGACGCGTCACCAACTGTTTTTACAGGATATAGAGGTTTTCCCTTTGAATATTCCTGCATGAATATCTTTCCTTCTCTGTGTACCTCTGCAGTCATGTGGATGGAAAGCGCATTAACGCAAGATACTCCGACTCCGTGCAAACCTCCGGATACCTTGTAACTTCCTTTGTTAAATTTTCCGCCTGCGTGCAGGATTGTAAGAACTACTTCCAAAGCACTGCGGTGCTCTTTCTCATGCATTCCGGTTGGAATACCTCTTCCGTTATCCTTTACGGTAATAGAATTATCTTCATTAATAATCACCTCTATATTATTGCAGTAACCGGCAAGCGACTCATCTATTGAGTTATCTACAACCTCATAAACCAAGTGGTGAAGTCCTCTTTCACCAATATCTCCAATGTACATGGAGGGACGTTTTCTAACAGCCTCCAGACCTTCTAGAACTTGAATACTTGCCGCATTATAGCTCTCTCCGGCACCCTTCTTTTGCAACTCTTGTTCACTCATTTTTTTAACTTTTTTTCCTCAAAACTTTTAACGTGCAAATTTAGGAAAAAATTAGAACTTTACCAAGACTCCTACCCCCCCTGAAATTGTCTTTTCTATATACATTCCATAGTACTGTACATTGCTGTTAAACAGATTGTTAAGCTGTGCAAAAGCGGTAAAGTGCTTGTTGATAACGTACTGTCCGTAGACACCGGCATCTATAAAGTCGGAAATCTTTGCTCCGGTGAAATTAAGCGTGTATTTTCCATTGCCGTCAGCGCTCATCCTCCCAAGTATGTAAGGGGTGGCCGCGCGGTAGTAAACAGTTGCTCCAATGTATATCCTCTCCCTAAAGTTATATTCTGCATAGGTATTAAGTTCAAGAGGTGCGTATCCGGATGGTTTCTCTTTATTAATCCATGATACAGTCCCATTTACCATATTCTGCATATCTGAATATTTTTTGCCTTTTGTGTATTCAGAGAAATTAAACTGTAGTCCTGCCTTAAATCTTTCGGATTTGTAATCTGCCTGGCCTCCAATCATAAATTCGCTGTGATTGGAATATAAAGCGTTAAAAATTGAATTTGAGTAATCTGTAGCCTGCGTGCTTCCGACAGGATAATGTGCATTATTCATCAACTGCTCATATTCAACATATTGCAACATACCTTTTCTTACGGCATATCCTGCATAGATATCATAGCTTATCTTGTCATTTGCCATACCCTTAAGTCCGGCTTTTGCAATCAACGGAACGGAGCTGGCTCTCATATCGATAATCGGAGCTATCCATCTGTTCTTTCTAAGCATGGAGGAATAACTGTTAACGTCATTGCCGCCGTCTGCAATTGCATAGGCCCATAACTTGTTATCTATCAATTCGTATGATACGGTGGCCTTGGGGCTGATATATGTGAAATATTTGTTTGCCCCGTCTTTGTTCTTGAAAGAGATGGAGGCTCTTGCGCCAAGATTGAATTTCCATCTTCCGTTGTTGAATTTATATTGCAGCGTTCCCTCCAGCAGTGAATAGTGGTAGTCTTGTACGCCTGTATAAAAAACGGACTCTGAATTTACCCCAATTGTTACCATTGAGTATTTTCCAAAAGTAGGCCCCGCCTCTCCGTTAAACTTAAGCCAATTTTCATAGATATTCGGCTTCTGGACCGCAGGAGTACTTGAGCCGGCTAAAGATGACAGCGTTGCAATCTTTGCCTTATCTGCCGTGTTGCTGTACGCAAGGTTAAGGTCATATCTGAATTTGCCGGTGTAACTTGAGTTCTCAACAGAGCTCATATTTAAGTTAATACCCCCTTGGTTGTACCGGTGCGACATATCATTTTTCATAAAAAAGTTGTTGCTGAAATGATTGATTTCAGGGGCATCTGCGTATCCTGTAAAGCGCTGGCTGTTATATCCGTAATAACTGTCTCTAACATTACGGTAATAAGCCTCTGCGGACAGGTTGCCTTTAAGCCACTGATGGTCATAATTGATAGAACCTCCTGTGTTGCAGCTCTTTGCCTGTGCTTTGGTGCTGAGGTCAGTGGTTTTTCCGTCATCTTTAAATCCTGCCAGCGGCATTTTTCCCCAGTAGGATTTATGCTCAAATTTAAACCTCAGGCTGTTGGATACATTCTCAGTATTATTTTTGAAAATGTCCGGCTGAATGTAAACCGTTGCCACGGGACTGAACGGCATTGATATTCCCAGTTTTGCTATAATCCACGGATAATCCGCCTGCATAGGGCTGTGTATCTGAACCGTAGGAAGCGGAGAAAATTCGTATAAATCTCTGAACGGCTTGTCAAAAATGTGATAGTCAAAATTCAGATTAAAATTTCTTAGAGTATCTGCAAAGTTTAAAACCATCTTTGGTTTACCCGCAGATGTCAAATCTCCTTCATAGTTTTTGTCTACTTTCACTGTTGCATTTTGTGCACCTGCAGTTGCCGGAACTGTTAACGCAAAAGTGGTTGCAATAATTGCCAAATATTTCATTTTCATATTAATAAATTGTTTTTATATTCCTTTATAATCTCGACGGATAAATCCTGCCGTCTCTTTATTTTTCTGAAAGCTGTTTAATCTTTGCGGCGGCAAGAGACGCTATATCATCATCTTTGCCCTTGTAATTATCCTTAACGCTCCGGTAGGTGGCAAGTGCCTGCTCTTTGTTCCCTTTCTCTGCGTATGAATCTCCTAGGACAATGAAACTCCTTGCCATCCAGTAGGTTTGGCTTGTCTTGGATTTTGACAAAGTAAAAGTTTGTTTTTCAACTTTATCAAATTTTCCATTGTCAAAGGAGTCTTGAATTACCATGTAAGCAGCCTCCGCACCAAATGCGGTTTTTGGATTTTCTGACAGTTTCTTCAAAGCCTCTATTGCTTTAACTCTCTCTCCAAGAGCAAGAAGGCTCTTACCCTCATAATACAGTGCCTCATTTTCCTGTTCCTGTCCATATGTTTTATCGCTAAGAATCTGTTCCGCTCTTAATGACGCCGTTTTATACTCTTTGTTGCAGAAGTATGAGCGCATCTGACCCATAACAGCCTCCCTTTTATTCTCTTGAAAATTTGCTATTTTTTCTAACGTTTCATAACCCCTTATTGCATCAGGATATTTTTCCAATTTGTAGCTTAAGTCGGAGTAATATTTAGTTGCAGATTCCGTAAAGGCCCCTTCACCTTCCTCCATAACTTTATGATAGTATTCAATTGCTTTTTCTATATTGTCGGTTTTTCTGTAACTTTCTGCAAGATAGAATGTTGCCTGTGAATACTTTGCGCCGGATTGGTATCTGTCGGTGAATGAAGTAAGGGCGTTAATTGCAGAGTCATATTTTCCGCTCATATAAATTTGTTCTGCGGAATTAAATATCAGCATCTCTTTTTCTGCAGGTGTTTTAGCGGTAGCGGCGCCGCTGCCTTGCACATATTCAAGAAATTCTTCAGAGCGGTTTTGATTCTGGTAAATGTTCTCCAATGCATTTAATGCCGTCTGTGCTTCCTGGCCGTTCGGCTGTTTATCAATGATTTCTTTATAGTTATTTATTGCCGCATCATAGTAATGCCTGTTGGTGTTTATCATGCCTGTCTCCAAAAGGGCTTTGCAATAGTATATGCTGTCGGGAGGATTATTGATAAGCTTATTGAATGTCTCAAACGCATCTTTATCATTTGAATTCTGCACTTGGGTGCGGCCCAATTCATATAAAGCCTCCGTGTAAAGCGGTGATTCTCTGTGTTCTTCAGAAGTAATGTTTTTTAACTCCGATATCTTTTTAGCGTTGTCGGACATGAAGCCGCGGGCAATGGCACCTTGCATTGGCGCGTATAAATTTTTGTATTCTGTTTCCTCTCCGATTTTTTCATACAACTCTGCAGCTTTGCTAAAGTTGCGTTCCATGAAGTAACAATCCGCAAGGCGGGTTTTTGCATCGATTGTGTATGCACGCTTGTTCTGCGGAAAGTTAAGATATGTCTCAAACGCGGTTTTTGCATTTGCCAAATCCTTTATTTTGAAGTAGTTATATCCATTATTGAAATAAGACTCCGGATATTCCGCACTCTGTTTAAAGCGCAGATTCTTCTGCAGGTCGCTCAAAATTTTCTGAGATTCTTCATATTTTCCCTGACGGAAATAACCTTCCGCCTGCCAGAATTTTGCAAGATTTGTCAGAGCAGGATTATATCCCTCATTCTCACTTGCTTTTGCAAGATATTCAGAAGCAGCTGAGTACGAGCCTTCATCCAGCAACTTTGTCCCCTTAAAGAAGTTTGCCTTTTTAAGATTTATAATGTCTGTCTCCGTTGGTTTTTTAATTTCCGAGAGAGATTTTATTGCCTGATCATAATCCTTTTTTGTTAATGCTCCGGTTGCTATAT
>DAIRSJ010000019.1:0-27125 GCA_036804445.1 Candidatus Egerieousia sp. | reverse complement strand
CAGGCGGATGGGCAATTATCATGCTGGCCTTCTTTATCTATTTTATAGATGTTAAAGGAAAAGTTAAAGCTTTTACGCCGTTCAGAGCGCTGGGAATGAATCCTTTGTTTGCATTTGTAATGGCGGCGTTCTTTGTAAAGATTCTTGGCAACATGGTACATTGGACCACTATTACAACTTTAACAAACGGAGCCGTAGGTCCAAAATATTATACCGCGCTAACGTGGTTCTATCAGTATGTATGCGTGGGACTTATAGGGAAGAATAATAACATCTCTTCTCTGCTTTTTGCTCTTTGCTATGTAGCGGTATTCACAGCAATGGCTTATTGGTTGTATAAGAAACATATAGTTATAAAACTATAAATGATCAAGCCGCTTAATTATAAGGGAAAACTTTTGAACGCAGTGCAGTGGAACGGTGTTAATATGCGGGAAGTGAGTGCATTTGCCGGAAGCAAGCTGATGCATCCTCATCTTTGCATGGGCTTTGTGTATTTGTATATTTTAACTCCGGACGGAATCTGTCAGGTGAATGAAGAGGATTATATCGGCAAAGACAAAGAGGGTAATTGCTATGCAATTTCTCAGAAAGAATTAGAATGACAGTTATATGACAATGCTTATGGCAGAGATTAAGAAAACAATTGATATAAAAACACTTGCAGAGTTGGATAATGCGGCCGGGGAGTTTATCAAGTTCATATCCGAATCTGATTTGCAGAGCAATATTTTTGCTTTCTACGGTTCGATGGGAGCCGGCAAAACCACTTTCATTAAGGCTATATGCAAGGCGCTTGGAGTAAAAGATAACGTCAACAGTCCAACGTTTACTATCATAAATGAATATGCTTCCGCAAAAGGGTTTCCTGTTTATCACTTTGATTTCTATAGGATTAACAAACTACAAGAGGCTTATGACGTTGGCGTTGAGGAGTACTTTGCGGGTAACGGATTGTGCTTGATTGAGTGGCCGGAAAAAATTGCTTCTATTCTTCCGGAGGGTTACATTTCCGTGAATATTACCGTTAATCCGGATTTAAGCAGGAAGGTCGAAATCAAATAACCAGTTCTGTAACAACGGGATAATGGTCGGACATTGAGGATTTTATGGTTACGTGACTGACGCTTTCAAAATCTGTCGGGAATAAAACATAATCTATCCTCAGCAAAGGCCACAGGTAGGAAAATGTTGCCGCAAATCCTTTTCCGGATTCTCTGAAGCTGTCCTTTCTGTCTTTGGACAACATGTGATATGCATAGGACATCGGCGTGTCATTGAAATCTCCGCAAATAATTGCAGGATAGGGGCTTCTCTTAATGTGCCCCGCTATGATATTGGCTTGATTTGAGCGGCGTATTACCGTGCCCTTAACTTTTGCGTGTACGTTAATCAAGTCACTTGTAAACTCTTCCTGGTCATTGCGGCGCTCGCTTCCAAGACGTTGAACCAGAGAGGTAAAAGATATATTGTAAGACTCAAGGTGATTATCGTAAATTCTAAGGATCTTTCCGTAATGTTCTATGTCTGCGTACAGTGCAAGGTTGGTACTGTGACGGAAACTAATTCTCCCCCCGTCATTTATTTTGAATTTGCTAAGAATAATATTTCCAAAATAGTGTCCGTTTTTAACGGGGTATAAATGGTAAACTCTGTATTTAAACTCCGGGAAAATTTCTTTAACATATTCTTTGTTTTCCATGAACGCCTCTTGGAGACAGAGAACATCCGGATTGTTGCGGGCTACCTGTCTTTCAATCATTTTAAGAACAAATGTTCTGTTGTGAGCCTTTCTTGAAGAGGAGAACATGCCTGTATTGTAGGTCTCTATTTTAAGTTTGATCCCCTCTCTTTGAACATCACTGTCATTGTCTATTTTAAAAAATGATTCCGCGTACAAAAGCGAGGGCAGCAGAACAACTATGGGAATCCATGCGCTCTTGCTTTTACATATAAGGGCAATAAAAAACAGAATCAGATTTATGACAAGAATGGGGATAAAATACAAACCAAAAAACAGCGGTACCGCAAACTTTGACGGATTAACGTAAACTGCTATATATGAGAGTGCCATGCAGGCTCCGGCAATAATCAGAATGAGCCTGTATGAGACTCCGAAAAACAGCGGGGTCCTTCTCTTTTTTCCTTTTCTATCTGTATAATAGGCCGGTATCATTTATTTATCTGTCGCGACAGATTAAAAATACATCTTTCCCCTTTTTTTCCAGTATACAATCATGAAGTAGCCAAACAACATTCCGCCAAGATGGGCAAAATGCGCAACGTTTCCTCCCATTCCAGTAAGGCCCGTAACTAACTCAATACCACCAAATATCATTACAAACCATTTTGCCTTAAGTGCAATTGGTATTGGAAAAATCAGCTGCAGCTGGTTATTGGGAAACATCATTCCGTAGGCCAGCAGCAATCCGTAAATTGCTCCCGAGGCTCCAACGGTAGGTGTTGCAAGTATTTGAGCATATGCCATTTCCCCGGCAGTACGCAATGCGTGAATCTCTTGCAAATAAAGAACACCGCTGTGACAAAGCGCCGCGCCAATCCCTGTTACAAGATAAAACAGCAAGAACTTTTTTCCGCCCCAAACATTTTCCAAAATGCAGCCAAAGAAAAACAGCGTATACATATTAAAAAAAATGTGCCAGAACCCGCCATGCATAAACATGTGAGTAAGAATCTGATAAGGACGGAACAGCGGAGAGTTGAACGGGAACAGCGCAAGCTTTTCATACATCACGTTCCCAAAAATAACAGTTGCAATGTACATTATAATGTTAATCATTATAAGGTTTTTTACAACCGGCGGAATTCTGCTCCACCAACTTCCCGTATTATTATAATAACTCATGATAACCTCTTTTTTAAATCCTCTGTAGTAATTGTGGTAATGCAGTAACCTCCGAGCGGATAAATTGCAGGATTTTTACAAGATAACAACGCTTCAATCAGAGCATTATCTTCTGACTCCGTCATGGCATTTTGAGATGAACAATTATAATGCCTTAATGCTTTCATTGCAATTTTCTCTTTGAACTCTTTAGTTAATCCGTGCTCTCCGGCCTTATCATCCGTATCTGTCTCCTCTGTAAGTGTTTCCGCAATCTCTGCTATCAAATCCTCTACATTAATTTTCTCCCCATTAAAATCAGACGGAGTACCGTACACAACAATACAATCCTTGCCAAATTCTCTAATATCAAATCCCAAATCTTTCAATGTTTCCGTGTTATTCATTAATACGGAGAAAGATGCGTGATCAAGATCAACTGTTTTTGGAAACAACTCCTCCTGCACAGCGGGTTTTGCGTTCACAAGAGTCTTCAGATAATTTTCATATAAAATTTTTCCTCTGGCCCTTTTAATATTGATTAACAGCAGCCCTTCATCAGAAGGAGTAACAAGAAACTCTCCTCTTATCTGTAAAAACTTTCTTCCATCTCCCTCTCCAATGACTTGATTTGCAGCTGTGTTGTCTTGTATCCCGACAGTTTCCTCTCTCTTTTCATCTATTCTGCCGCATGCATCCTGTTCAAAAGGGTTAAACAGCGGATTATAATTTTCTTGCGGAGCGCGTAAAACACCCGCTATGTATTTTTCCCTCTCCTCCCTTGACATTGTAAATCCGTCTTTGGAAGAAATTTCTTGTGGGACATCATCATTGTCAAAATCTATGGTTGGAGCAAAAGCATTTTTTCCAATTGCTTCTTTAACGGCAGATTCAAGTATTTCAAATATAATCCGCTCATTTTCAAACTTAATCTCCGTCTTTGACGGATGGATATTTACATCTGTCTCCTCCGGTGAAACTTCAAAGAAAACAAAAAATGAAGGAGTGTTCCCGTCGGGAATAAGATTAGAATATCCCTTCAGCAAAGCCTTGCGCAAAAACGCATTGCGGAAAAATCTGCCATTGGCAAAAAAGTATTGATTCTGCTGCACTTTTTTTGCAGATTCGGGGTTACCAATGTATCCCGATATTTTTACCACTCTTGTATCAATTTGTAAATCAATTAGCTGCTTAACAACGGAAAGCCCGCTGATTTGTGCAATTCTTTGTTTAAGATTTTTTACAGGAGAAAGATGCATTAACTCCCGCGAATTGTTAATCAATTTAAATTCAAGGTCCAGTCTTGTGAGAGCAACTCTTACAAATTCGGCAACAATTTGTTTGTACTCAGAACTATCTGACTTTAAGAATTTTCTGCGCGCAGGAATGTTGTAGAAAATATTCCTTACCGCAATATTGCATCCCTCCGGACAAGAAGTTTTTTCAACTTTATCCATGGCGGATGCTGCTATATGCACCTCTGTACCAACCTCTTCTCCTCTTTTGCGTGTCTTAAGCGTAATATCCGCGCAGGCGGCAATTGACGCAAGCGCCTCTCCCCTAAAGCCAAATGTAGTAATGTGCTGTAAATCTTCTGCAGTATCAATTTTGGAAGTAGCGTGGCTCAGAAAACACAGTTTTGACTCTTCCTCGGTCATTCCAATGCCGTCATCAATTACCTGAATCAAAGTTTTTCCAAAATCGTTGATAACAAGCAAAATTGAACCGGCCCCTGCATCAGCTGAATTTTCCATCAACTCTTTAACCACAGAGGCGGGCCGCTGAATAACCTCTCCGGCGGCAATAAGATTATATATGTAATCAGGTAATACTTTAAGCATCACACTATTTGTACAGTGCAATCAGTTTTGCAAAAACTTGTCCAAAGTATAGAAGGGCAACCATTATCGCAATCAAAAGCAGATATACAACATACCTTCTTGCGCGGGTATACCCATTGCTGGACCCTGAGCTTTTGCGGGATGTAAACTTCATTCTCCTGAAGCCGCTGTGTATTATTTGTCCCGGAACATATTTGCCCTTGTCTTTGTCTGTTGCATTTTTAATTGCATTGTCCATCTCCTCCGTTTTCGGATCATAAAACAGCGGTTTATAATCAAAAACTCTGTGCGGAGGAAGATGAAAAAATTTCATTCCCATAACCTTATCTGTTTGATGCAAAGATAGAATAAAAAGCGTAAATTTACAGCCTGCTACATAACTCTGAAATTTATGGAAATACGTATTGGCAACGGATATGACGTACATCTTTTGGCCTTGGGACTGCCGCTTTTTCTTGGCGGTGTAAAGATTGAACATACAAAAGGCTGTGTTGCACATTCAGACGGTGATGTTATTATACACGCACTTTGTGACGCTCTTTTGGGCGCTCTTGCGCTTGGAGATATAGGTCAGCATTTTCCGGACACGTCAGATGAATTTAAGGGTATTGACAGCAAAATATTGCTGGACCGCACGTATAAAATGATAACGGAACGCGGGTATCACCTTGTGAATGCGGATATTATGCTGCTTCTGCAAAAGCCAAAAATTGCTCCTTATATTGTGAAAATGCGTAAGGTTTTGGCGGAAGTTCTTGATACGGCTCCCGACAGAGTATCAGTAAAGGCAACTACTACAGAGGGGGCCGGTTACATTGGCCGAGAAGAGGGTGTTGCGGCTTACGCCGTTGTTATTATCTCTAAATAATTTTCCGCGGTGACAGCCGCGTAAATCACAGATTTTTGCACTGTTTTGTGGTGTAAAATATGAGTACGTGATTTTATTTTGCAAGCAAAATAAAATTACGTATTTTTGTGCCCGCCTTTGAAGGAACGTTCTTCAAAAGTGCATGTTATCTTGAGATATGGTGTAATTGGCAGCACAGGAGATTCTGGCTCTCCCGGTTCGGGTTCAAATCCTGATATCTCAACAAATCTTTACAAGGGGCGCGGTAGCTCAGCTGGTTAGAGCGCATGATTCATAATCATGAGGTCTCCAGTTCAATCCTGGATCGCGCTACTTAATGAAAAAGGGTGACCGTTTGGCCACCCTTTTTTATACTGTTTCAAATTCTCTTAGTTGGAAATTGTACTCTTGTACCAATCTTTATGAACCGAATTATCAGCAGCCCATGCAGAGAAGTAAGGGAATAATAAACTTATCTGTTTTGTCTCACTTTTGTTTATATCCAAAAGGTTAGCCATATCCGCAACCGTTGCATTTTCCAGGTAGAAAGCAAACGGATAGTGAATATCTGAACCAAGTACATAGTAGATTCCGCTTGCAGGAACCGAGCAATCTTGCTGTGTTCCAAAATAGGAGTAATCGATCAAACTTGTAGGTGCGCTCATCGGCGTATGAAGCTCCCACCTCTTGCTTGCATCATTTGCACTTGTTCTGTAGATAAAGGTATTAATTGATGTTTCATCACTAATGGTCTTTGTGGAAAACATGCCATAATCAACAGTTACAACGTAAGTTGTAGATGCGGCAGAACCAATGCTGCCTGCTACATCATCTGTCAGCAGAACAACCTTTCCGCTCTCCTCGGTATTTTTAGCAACAGCAGTGCCGTCTTTTGTAACAGAGATAGTTGCGCCGGAAGGAAGGGTGTTAAATATAAAGCCTATGCCATTTTTAAGAGTTGTTTTGCTGTTAGGATAAAGAGTAAAAGAGAACTGCTCTTTTCTGATATAATTGCTATAGTTAAATGTCTTAGTATAAACATATTCCGCCATTACATCATTCATGTCAAAATCTCCTGTCTTTGGCCACAAATCTTCAAATGCGTAGAAACCATACCTTTGCAAGGAGGCAAGAGTACCAGGAGAATTAACAACCGGCACATTAACAATTGCCGGATTTGATGTAATTGCAAAAACGATGTCTTCAAAATTCTCATCATCTTTATAATCTTCAAATCCCATTATAATATCATGAGGATAGGTTTCATCTCTGAAATATGCAGTATGGGTCTTTAATTTTGTCCCTTCTGTGTTGTTGCTGAATCCGGATGTAGCCGGCGTAGAGCAAGCGTAGAACGGCGTACCCGTAGTATCAAAGTAATCATAATACCCGGTGAAGTGATAATCCCACATGTTAGTAGCCAGTACAAAGCCGATTCTAATTCCTTTTGGAAATTTTGTTGTTCCTACGCTGTTGCCATCAGGTCCAAAGTATTTCAATTGCACTTTATCCCCGATATATAAAGATTGAGGTGAAGACAAAAGAGGATTTCTAATATAGCCGGGCTGTGTCCACTTAACTTGAGTATTTGGGACCAGCGTGTACACTTTGCACTCTGCAAGGCTTGCAGGTTGGTGTCCGTCTTCATAGTAGTAGTATCCCAATGCATTATTCCAGCAAGTATTACCCATAATGACCATAAGGGTAATTTCCGTGTCATCTCCCGCTGTAAGTAAATCTTCTTGAGTACGATAAATATCACCCAGTGTTTGATCAATAGCAAGAGTCGAATTAGCTATGTTAACAAGCGTATTCTGTTCTGTGGTGGAAACCAGTGAAATAGACGGGTCATTTGTGTAGTCCGGTCTGCCGGACGTTGAATTGTATGTTCCTAATTTATCCAGCCATCCCAGACTTGCAAAGCGTCCCGCCGTAAAAACAGAACTTGTATGACCCCTGGCTTTTGTGGCCTTGGTGAAGGCAACAGCGTTATTTTCATCTGTGTCCTTAATGGTTAAAGTACCATTGGAAATGGTCCCCGTCATGAGTCTTTGACCGTTTGGAGTATTTGCAACAATGTAAACATCAGTTACATAAGCTGGCAGATGGAGATTTCCGGAATAAACACCTTGATCATTAGTATAGGCGGCATCCAGAGCGGGGATGTTTGCATTAACCGCACCAAAATTTCCATTCCCGTCCAATGGATTTCTATCATAAACATGAAACAGAACCTTTCCGTTAGAATTGCTGTAACTTATTGTTGCAGAAACAATTTGTTTTGTGGAAAACGTTTCAGTATTAGGCGTTTGGGTATTGTTGGGGCCCAAACGGTTTTTAACACAACTGCTCATTGCAAGTGCGGTAATAAATAGCGCGCTTAAAATAACCGATGTATCTCTTTTTATATCCATGACAGTATATTTTCATCTCTTATTAGTTAACCACAAAAGCTGCCTGCACAGGAGAGGATGCAATCTACCCGAATTGCGTTGCAGACACCTCTGTCACAATTATACAAAATTTAATCTGAGTGACAAAAAAATTCATTCATTTTGGGCAAAATACTAAATTTACAACTTGAAAATCACAGAGCTATGTCCTACATCGGCATATTATAAAATGGATGAAATGGCAAAAAAAAATGAAGTCAAAAACGGTTCGGGCGAGGTGTTCTTACCGCCTTCTGAAGGGAGAATAAAGGCAGGGTTTGCCTCTTCTGTAAGAGGTTGTTTAGATAATGGAATAGATTTAAACCGCGAGCTGGTTAAAAATCCGGCCTCCACATTTTATGGCAGAGTAAACGGCAGTTCTATGACAGGAGCCGGCATAGAAGATGAAGACATTTTGGTGATAGATAAGTCTTTGCAAGTTAGAGACGGAGACATCGCCGTGTGCTTTGTGGATGGCGAGTTTACACTTAAAAGGGTAAAAATAGATGGAGAGATCATATGGCTTTTGTCGGAAAATGCTAATTATAAGCCTGTTAAAGTGACAAAGGAGAATGATTTTGCCATATGGGGAGTTGTAACCTACTCAATAAAAAATGTTCAGAAGAAAAATTCCGGCAAAAGAAATCCTGTCGGGATAAAAAAAACATCCCGGACAAAAAAGTAAATTTATTCTTTTGCGTGATTTGATTATTTAAGGAGGTTTAGTTGTGTCAGAGAAGAATGTCATATTTGGTGTGATGGACTGCAATAATTTTTTTGTCTCTTGCGAGAGGGTGTTTAATCCTGCGCTGGAAGGGAAGCCTGTTGTTGTTCTCTCCAATAATGACGGTTGCTCTGTTTCCAGGAGCAAGGAGGCTAAAGATTTGGGAATCAAGATGGGAACAACAGCTTTTAATGTACAGAGAGAATTTATAGACAAGGGGCATCCCGTGGAGATGTGTTCTTCTAATTATGTTCTGTACGGAGATATGAGCCGCAGGGTAATGTCTGTCTTACAGTCAGTTGTGCCTGACATAGAAATCTACTCTATTGATGAGGCTTTCATTGATTTTTCCGGAATGTCAAAGGAACAAATTGACGAGAAGGCAAAAGAAATTGTCTGCAAGGTGAGAAAATATACAGGTGTTCCCGTATGTGTAGGAGTCGGACATACAATGACTTTGGCAAAGGCCGCCAACAGATTTGCAAAAAATTTCAAAGGTTATAATGGTTACTGTCATATAGATTCTGATGAGAAAAGAATTAAGGCTCTTAAACTGTTGGATATTGGAGATGTTTGGGGGATAGGCAGACGCCTTTCAAAAACTTTGGCTGCGCACGGAATAAAAACCGCTTATGATTTTACAAAACATTCCGCCTATTGGGTTAAAAAGAATCTCGGGGTAAACGGGCTGAGGACTTATGATGAGTTAAGCGGAAGGGCAGATTTTGGTATTGAGGAAAATACTGTCAAACAGAGTATTACAACCAGCCGCTCTTTTGGAGAAATGGTGAAGGACAAAGAGCAGCTTGGTGTTGCAATTTCAAATTTTGCGGTCTCGGGCGCAGAAAAATTAAGAGCTCAGCATTCGGCCGCGGAGAGTGTAACCGTTTATATTACAACAAATTTTTTCCGCAATGATTTGCCTCAGTATTATAACACCGCAACCATTGAATTTCCTGAGGCTACAAATAGTACGGTGGAGATTGTAAGAGAATGCAAGAGAGGACTTGATTCTATTTTTCGCGACGGTTTCATGTATAAAAAAGGCGGGGTGATATTGGGCGGGATTATTCCGGAAAATCAGGTACAGCAAAATCTTTTTGTTGAGAGCAGCTATGACAAAATGAAGAATATCAATAATTTACTGGATAGCGTTAACCGTAAATTCGGGCGCAACAAATTACACCTTGCGGTGCAGGGGAATACCGCAACCCCCGGTGAAGCAGCTGAAAAATGGCAAATGCGCAGAGAGCACCTTTCAAAAAATTACACTACAAATCTTAATGAAATAATTACTCTGAAAGTGTAACTCTTAACCATATAATATGTTAATTATAGGATATATAAGAGCGCAGATTAAGTCTGATGTCTGCGGTTAACTTTTTAATTTTCTCCCCATTCCAAGTGCACGCATAAGAGCCTCCGGTTTTGGATCTCTTCCGCGGAATCTGCGATAAAGAACGTCAGCATCCTCTATGTTGCCCATTGATAATATGTTTTTCCTAAAACTTTCAGCAACTCTTTTATTAAAAATACCTTTTTGTTTAAATAGCTCAAATGCGTCCGCCTCAAGAACTTCCGCCCATTTATAGGAGTAGTATCCGGCAGAATATCCGCCGGCAAAAATATGAGTGAAGGCGGGGCAGAAAGCAGTCCCTTTGATATGAGGCATAACCGCGCATTTTTTTGTGGCATTCTTTTCAAATGCAACAACGTTGCCCCTTGGAGCGGATGTTAAAGTGTGCCATGCCATATCGCAAATTCCAAATGTAAGCTGGCGCACGCTCGCGTAGCCGCTGTTAAAGTTCTTTGACTTAATAATTTTATTGATAAGCTCTTGCGGAATAATGTCCCCCGTCTTATAATGCTTTGCCCACAAAGAAAGGTACTCTCTTTGAGCGGCCCAATTCTCCATAATTTGAGAAGGAAGTTCAACAAAATCCGTTGCGACATTTGTGCCGGAAAGTGAAGAATATTTTCCTTCCGCCAACATTCCGTTTAGTGCATGACCAAATTCGTGCAGTATTGTAGTAACCTCATAAAAAGTTAATAATGAGGGATCTTTGGCTGTCGGCTTTGTGAAGTTGCACACAATGGAGACAAAAGGCCTTCTCTCTTTACCTTCTCTGGAAAAACTTTGCTCTCGGAAGTTTGTCATCCACGCTCCGCCTTTTTTACTGTCGCGCGGATAAAAATCCGAATAGAACAATGCCATGTGTCTCTTCTTGGAATCTGTTACATCATAGACTTTTACATCCGGATGATAACCCGGAATGTCTTTTGCCTCCGTAAAGTTAAGGCCGTACAATTTGTTAGCTAAAAGGAAAACCGCTTTTTGTACATTCTCCAGTTTGAAGTAAGGCTTTAGCAGATTATCATCAATTGCAAACTTTTTAACTCTCAGTTTTTCCGCCCAGTAGGCAAAATCCCACGGTTGCAATTTGCCTTTAAATCCCTGTCTTACAGCAAATTCCTCTATTGTCTGAACATCTCTTTTTGCATAAGGCATAGAACGTTTTAACAAATCATTTAGAAAATGTTCAACAGTCTTTGTATTCTTTGCCATCCTGTTTTTTAGGGCGCAGGCTGCAAACGTTTTATATCCCAGCAGCTTAGCAACCTTGATGCGGAGTGCAACCATCTTTTTAATAATGTCCTGATTATCAAATTTTCCGCCAATACATCTTGTGCTGCTCGCTCTCCATAATTTCTCCCTCAGATCTCTATTTGCACTGTATTTCATGAAGGGAGACATACTCGGAAATTGCAGAGTATAAACCCATCCTTTAAGCTTAAATTCATTTGCAGTAGCCTCTCCCGCCTCAATAACGTATTGCGGAAGTCCCTCCAAATCAGCTTTATCCGTTAAATGAAGTTTGAATTCATTTGTCGCATCAAGTACGTTTTTGCCAAATTTGAGTGAGAGCAGATTTAATTCTTGAAGATATTTTGAATACTCTTTTTTTGCCGCAGGTTTTAAGTTTGCTCCGTTTTCTACAAAGGCCTTGTATTTTTTTTCCAGCAATCTCTTCTGCTCTTTGTCAAGATTAAGTCTTGCTCTTTTAGAATAAACCGTTTTAATTCTTTTGAAAAGCTTCTCATTCAATAAAATGTAAAGACCATACCGGGTAAGTTCCGGAGAAATGGTCTCTGCAATTTTCTGCATCTTGTCAGATGCCATGCATTCATTCATGTTAAAGAAAATGCCGGAAACATTATCAAGCTTTTCCCCGGCATACTCAAGAGCCTCTATAGTATTTTCAAACGTGGGAGTTTCCGGATTGTTGATGATTTCATCAATTTCTTTTTTCCCCTCTGCCAAAGCAATTTTAAATGCGGGCAGGTAATCATCTTCTTTTATTTTATCAAACGCCGGTGCGCCGTATCTATACTTTGACGCGGATAATAAAGGATTTTCCATATATATTTTTTTTAATCCCGACAGATTCTGTCGGGACATAAAAGGTTCATAATAAACTTATTGCACTTGAATAACAAGATACTTGGTCTGTTCCCAGAAGTCTGACGGATTAGAAATAGTAAGCACTGCTTCTCCATTGATGTTGTCAATAGAATATGTGCCCTTTGGATGATTGGAAATAACCTTGGCCCTCTGTGCATTTGTGTTGATAGTGGAAATTTCTCTGTAATCAATTTTAATGAAAGCGTTCTTTTCCGCCTGATAAGAAATCTTGGAAGATTTGAATAATCCGCCTCTTGTAAGAACTCCCACATTAATCAGTTCATCCTTGGTTCCGACTATATAATATGCGGCATAAATCTGTTTATCCTGAGAAGATATTTTCTCCTTCATTTCTCCCCCTTCCGTATTCAGTTTTGTTATGTCGTTCTTTAAGTCAGAAACGGCCTGATCCAGAGATTCAACTTGCTTTGTTTTCTCTGCAAGCTGCAAGTCCTTATTCTGCAACTGCTTGGACAAGTTGTCAATCATCTCTGATTTCTCATTCAGCTCTTTCTGAATAGCATTAAGCCTCTTTTTGAATTCAATGGACTGAATTCTGTTATTGTTTTTAAGCTGTTTGATTTTATTCTTGTACTCTTGGATTGCAGATTGCACGGCAGCAATGTCCGACTGAATTTGCTCTTTGTTGTTTTGAGGAGTTGTGATTCCCTCCTGTTGCTGAACCGTTAAAATGTTCTCGGTCTCGCGGATAGACTTAAGGCCCGCTTCCACTTCATTGAGGGTTCCGAATACCTCATCCAGTTGATTTTTTTGCGTGCCGTAATTCCCCTGCAAAGAATCCAGTTGGGCCTGCAGAGCCTTGTACTTGCCGGAGTTCTCAACGCAAGAGGTTAAAGACATAGCAACTATAGCCAAAGCGGCTACTACTGTACATAATCTTTTCATTGTCTCACTTTTTGCCTTGCGAAAGTAGTTATTATTTTACATATAACGGTTATTGACAATATAATTTTTAGCAAAAAGGTTGCATTTTTTCCCGACAGATAACGGCAGTTTCTCTCGATTTTTTTTAAGATATCGTAATTCTCCGCGTTGTGGAAATTTTCTTTCATTTTCCCGTTGTTGTAGTAAGTTCTGCAGTCGTCGCAGCAAAAGATTTTATCGCTGCGTCCGACGATTGTCTTTCCGCATACCGGACATCTTTTTTCTTGTTGAAAAGTTTTATTGTTTTGCTGCATGATTATTCCTGTCAATTTTGTCAATGTAACACATTAAATACTTGGCAGAAAGCCAATTGATCAAAACATCATGTTCTTGTAAAGATTTTTACAATTCCGGATTTTTTATCCGTTTTTATTCGTCTATAATATGGTTATTAAATATTGATAATCTTTACTTTGCGCTACACATTAAACTTTAAACAATTAACCATGGAAAGATCTTTGAACAAAGTAGAAATTAAGGGCAACGTTGGTGCGGAGCCTAAGATTACAAATCTGGAAAACGGAGCGCAGGTTGTAAGATTTTCAGTTGCAACCCATGAGGCATTTAAGGGGAAGGACGGCCGGTACAAGGAGGAAACAACCTGGCACAACATTGTAGCGTGGGCGGCCAAGAGCATGCCTGATTTTATCACAATTAAAAAAGGCTCTTTTGTAGAAATAACGGGCAAACTTAAATATTCAAAATTTAAGGCTAAAACCGGTGAAGATAAGTATGTTACGGAAATTGTAGCCTTGCGCATGGCCATTGTGCCTCCGGCTCCTGCGGCGCATTTTGATCCGGGCGCGATACCGCCTGACCCTTTTGCAGCATTGTCGGACCGGTTTGCGGTGCCGTCAGAGCATATTGGCACAAATAGTGATGCGTCACCTGTACGGCGCACAGAGGATGCTGGCTACCCAATATAGCCTTCATCTCTTTTCATATTATTTTATTTGTTTAAATTTGCCCCTGTCTGATTTCCGCCGCCTGCCGGCGGATAAAAAACGGGGGATTTTTATGACTAGAGATATCCAGATTTACAACACATTAACCAGAAAAAAAGAGAAATTTATTCCAATCACTCCTGGAAGAGTTGGACTATATGTTTGCGGACCAACGGTTTACGGAGAACCTCACCTTGGACATGCAAGACCGGGGGTAACGTTTGACGTTCTTGTAAGGTTATTCAAACAGCTGGGATACAAAGTACGTTATGTAAGAAATATTACGGACGTAGGACACTTGGAACATGACAGTGACAGCGGAGAGGATAAGATAGAAAAGAAGGCGCGTTTGGAAGAGCTTGAACCAATGGAAATAGCGCAAACTTATACAATTAGTTTTCATCATGCGATGGACAGACTTAACAATTTTCCTCCAAGCATTGAGCCGCGTGCTTCCGGTCATATAATTGAGCAGATAGAGCTTATCAAAAAGATCATTGAGAACGGATTTGCCTATGTTACAAATGGTTCAGTCTATTTTGATGTTGCCGCATACAATAAGAAGTATCATTATGGAGAGTTGAGCGGGAGAAATCTGGATGACATGATGACCAATACAAGAACTCTCGACGGCCAGGATGAAAAAAGGAGTCCGGCAGATTTTGCTTTGTGGAAAAAGGCTCAGCCTGAGCATATTATGAGGTGGCCTTCTCCTTGGAGCGAGGGTTTCCCGGGTTGGCATCTTGAGTGTTCTGCAATGGGAGAAAAATATTTGGGAAAGGAGTTTGATATACACGGCGGCGGAATGGATTTGATGTTCCCTCACCATGAATGTGAAATTGCTCAAAACAAAGCGGAGCGCGGAACCGGCGGTGTTCATTACTGGATGCATAATAATATGATTACCATAAACGGACAAAAAATGGGGAAGTCTCTTGGTAATTTTATTACGCTTAATGAATTGTTTACCGGTACTCATAAGTTGTTGACTCAAGCCTATACGCCAATGACTATCAGATTCTTTATTCTTCAGGCTCAGTATCGCGGAACGCTGGATTTCAGCAATGAAGCGCTTCTGGCTGCGGAGAAAGGATATAAGAGAATGATGCAAGCGGCAAGGGATGTTAAATCTCTTAAAGAATCTGCTTCCGCTTATGAAGAGAATAAAAACAATAATGTTTCTCCGGACGGAAAACCAGAAGAGAAAAAAACATTGATACGGCAGATAGAAGAGTTGTACAATAATATGTATGATGCCTTGTGCGATGATTTAAATACTCCCGTTGCGCTTTCATATTTATTTGATACAGTGAAGATTGTAAATCAGGCAAAAGACGGAACAATAACTGTCGGGAAAAAAGAGAAAGAGTTGCTGGAGAAAATCTTTTCTGAAGTTGCCATGTGTATTCTCGGGCTTAAAGATGAAGATGAGAGCGCTGCCGGAAATGGCGGAACAAAAGTTGTGGACGGTCTTATGGATCTGGTGCTTGCAGATAGAAAAGAGGCAAGAGAGAAAAAGGATTGGGCAAAGAGTGATGTCATACGCGATACTCTTAACAAGCTGGGCATAAAGATAAAAGATAATAAAGACGGCGGAACGGATTGGAGTATCGAGTAGCGTGCGGCAAAAAATTTTAAAGAAAATTAATAACAACATTTAAAGAGTTAAAGATGATTTATTCTACTGAAGTTGAACACATGTGTGTTGTAAAGAAGGGTCCTAACCACGGCCCCGCACCCATACCGGAAGAGGGAAAATGGGTGAAAGCCAGAGATATCAAGGATATTTCCGGCATGACTCACGGAGTGGGCTGGTGTGCCCCTCAGCAGGGCGCCTGCAAACTTAGTCTTAATATTAAAGACGGAATTATTCAGGAGGCGCTTATTGAGACAATCGGATGTAGCGGTATGACTCATTCAGCTGCAATGGCGGCAGAAATTCTTAGCGGCAAGACAATACTTGAGGCATTAAACACAGACCTTGTTTGTGATGCCATCAATACTGCAATGAGAGAACTTTTCTTGCAGATAGTTTATGGCCGCAGCCAGTCAGCTTTTTCTGAGGGCGGTCTTGTAATTGGCGCAGGCCTTGAGGATCTTGGCAAAGGCCTTACAAGTCAGGTTGCCACTATGTACGGTACTTTAAAGAAAGGGCCTAGATATCTGCAACTTACAGAGGGCTATGTTAACAGAGTGGCTCTTGATAAGAATGATGAAATCATAGGTTATGAGACTGTTAATCTTGGCAAATTCATGGAGGATGTAAAGAAGGGGATGGATGCCAATGAGGCTCTTAAGAAGGAGACAACTCCTCACGGCCGTTTTGCGGAAGAGGACGGAGCCGTTAAATACATAGATCCGCGTAAAGAATAAGGAGGAGAGATTATGATTAGAAAAGTAAATTTTGAGAGTCAGGAACGCAGAATGAAGCAAGTACTTGCTGCATTAAATGCCAACGGTATCAAGGATATAGAGGAGGCAAATGCAATCTGCGATAAATACGGTGTGGATCCCTATAAGACAGTTGAGGAGACTCAGCCGATTTGTTTTGAAAATGCAAAGTGGGCCTATGTAGTCGGAGCCGCAATTGCTTTAAAGAGAGGATGCAAGGGTGCTCCGGAGGCTGCCGAGGCCATAGGAGCAGGACTTCAATCTTTCTGTATTCCGGGGTCTGTTGCCGATGACAGAAAAGTTGGTCTCGGCCACGGAAATCTTGCCGCACGTTTGCTGAGAGAAGAGACAAAGTGTTTCTGCTTCTTAGCCGGCCATGAAAGTTTTGCAGCGGCAGAGGGCGCAATTAAAATTGCGGATAAAGCTAATAAAGTTAGAAAGGAACCTCTTCATTGCATTCTTAACGGACTGGGAAAAGATGCCGCTCAAATTATCTCCAGAATCAACGGCTTTACTTATGTTCAGACGGAATTTAATTATTTCACCTCTGAGCTTAAGGTTGTTAGAGAGATTAAATATTCAGAGGGCAACCGTTCAAAAGTTAGATGCTATGGTGCCGATGATGTAAGAGAGGGTGTTGCAATTATGTGGAAAGAGGGTGTTGATGTTTCTATTACAGGAAATTCCACAAATCCTACAAGATTCCAGCATCCGGTTGCAGGAACATATAAGAAAGAGTGCGTAGAGAAGGGAAAGAAATATTTTTCAGTGGCCAGCGGCGGCGGTACAGGCAGAACGCTGCATCCGGATAACATGGCTGCAGGTCCTGCAAGTTACGGGATGACAGATACTATGGGACGCATGCACAGCGACGCTCAATTTGCAGGTTCTTCATCAGTTCCGGCTCACGTAGAGATGATGGGATTTCTGGGAATGGGCAACAACCCGATGGTTGGCGCTACGGTAGCGGTAGCAGTAGATGTTTCAACGGCTTTAAATAAATAGCCGTAATGCTTCGGTTTTAATAGCAGAAGCAACAATTTGTTAATATTTGCTCCCGACAGGTTAATTTTCTGTCGGGAGCTTTTTTGTGTTTGCAACTGTTTAGTATCTTCACGCTTCAAACTGTAACCATTAAAGTCTAAATACTATGTGCGGATTTGTAGGAGTCTTTGATATAGACCAAGTTAAAGAGAGTAATAAATTGAGAGAGCAGACACTGAAAATGTCAAAAAAAATCAGGCATCGCGGTCCTGACTGGTCCGGAATTTATTGCGGCAAAAGATGTATTCTTTCTCATGAGAGATTGTCAATCATTGATCCTCAGAGCGGGAAACAGCCGCTGTTCACAAAGGATGGAAAGGTTGTTCTTGCCGTAAATGGAGAAATATATAACCATCAGGAAATCAGGAGAAAATTTGAGGGGAAATATGAGTTTCTCACAAACTCCGATTGTGAGGTCATTCTTGCTTTGTACAGAGAGAAGGGGGTGGATTTTTTGAATGATCTTAGCGGAATCTTTGCTTTTGCTCTTTATGATTCTGAAAAGGATTTATATCTGATTGCAAGAGATTCCATAGGTGTAATCCCTTTATATACGGGTTATGATAATTCCGGGCAATTTTACGTTGCTTCTGAGTTAAAGGCGCTTGAGGGTGTATGCTCATCAATTGAACCTTTTCTGCCCGGATATTATTATTGCAGCAGAGATAAAAAGATGACCAAATGGTATAACAGGGAGTGGGTGAATTATGACGCCGTAAAGGATGAACCAATTGATGCAGAGGCTGTTGCAAAAGAATTAAGGGCGGCATTGGAGGCTGCCGTTAAAAGACAGCTGATGTCCGATGTTCCATATGGCGTTTTACTGTCGGGAGGTTTAGACAGTTCTATAATTTCTGCAATTGCAAAGAAATTTTCTGCAAGGAGAGTTGAGAGCGGAGATACGCAAGAAGCTTGGTGGCCGCAACTTCACTCCTTTGCAATCGGATTGAAGGGAGCACCGGATTTAGCTGCTGCCAAGAGGGTTGCAGACTATATAGGGACCGTTCACCATGAAATTAATTATACGATTCAAGAGGGGCTGGACGCTTTAAGAGATGTTATTTACCATGTGGAGACTTATGACGTTACAACAATAAGAGCTTCAACGCCAATGTATTTGCTGGCAAGGGTTATAAAGTCTATGGGGATAAAAATGGTTCTTAGCGGAGAAGGTTCAGATGAAATCTTTGGCGGATATCTTTATTTTCACAAAGCTCCGGGTCCAAAAGAATTCCATGAAGAGTGCATAAGAAAACTTTCCCGTTTGCATCTTTATGATTGTTTGCGCGCAAATAAATCTTTGTGTGCATGGGGCGTTGAAGGACGTGTCCCTTTTTTGGATAAGGAATTTATGGATGTTGCAATGAGTATTAATCCTCGCCTGAAAATGGTTGTTAATGAGAAGAATGGGAATGCGCAATATATTAAAGATCTAGATAGTGTAAAGAATCCAGGGATGGAGAAATGGATTTTGAGAAAAGCATTTGAAGATATGTTGCCGGATGAGATTGCCTGGAGACAAAAGGAACAATTTTCTGACGGGGTCGGTTATAACTGGATAGATACTTTAAAAGATGTTACCTCAAAGGCGGTAACTGATGCCGAGATGACCAGGGCCGCTCAGAGGTTTCCGATAAATCCTCCGCGCAACAAAGAGGAATATTATTACAGGAGTATATTTGAGGAGTGCTTCCCTTCTCAAACAGCGGCAAAGACAGTTCCGTCCGTTCCATCCGTTGCCTGCAGCACAGCGGAGGCGCTTTCATGGGATGCCTCCTTTAAAGGCATGAACGAACCAAGCGGCAGGGTGATGTCAATACACGGTCAGGCAAAATAACCCTTCCGGACCGCATGCAGGGCCTGTCGTGATACTTGTTAATGTGATTAACAGGCTTTTCTGTAAAAAAATTTGCCTTTTCAGCAAATAATGTTACCTTTGCACCCCCTTGGAAAAATTCCTAGGGAGCCGTATCCAACTGTTTGCAACAGAATAAGGTGGCTATGCGGCTTATGTTTAATTTAATTACAATTAACAACCAATGCCTGGATTAATTGGCAAAAAAATCGGAATGACATCCGTTTTCGGGGCTGATGGAAAGAATATTCCATGCACCGTTATTGAAGCTGGTCCGTGTGTTGTTACGCAGATTCGTACAGAAGAAAAAGATGGTTATTGCGCTGTACAACTTGCCTATGACGAGAAAAAAGAGAAACACACCAGCGCCCCTCTTATGGGACACTTTAAAAAGGCAAATACCACTCCTAAGCGTAAGCTTGTTGAATTTGAGAATGATTATTCAAATGAGCTTAAGCTGGGTGATTCTATCAATGTATCAGACGTTTTCAAAGATGCTGATACTTGGGTTGATGTTACCGGAATTTCTAAAGGTAAAGGATTTCAGGGCGTTGTGAAACGTCATGGATTTGCAGGAGTCGGCGGCCAGACACATGGCCAGGACGACAGGTTGAGAGCACCCGGTTCAATGGGCGCATCTTCATGGCCTTCTAGAGTGTTCAAAGGTAAGAGATTGGCAGGACACATGGGCGGAGACAGAGTTAAGATTTTGAATCTTAAAGTTATCAAAGTCATTCCTGAAAACAATCTGCTATTGGTTAAAGGTTCTATACCGGGAGCTTCCGGTTCTTATGTAATTGTGGAGGGATAGTTCTATGGAATTAGCATTATTGAAAAAAGACGGAACAGATACCGGAAAGAAGGTAACGCTGGATGATGCAGTGTTTGGAATTGAGCCAAACGATCATGCTATCTATCTGGATGTTAAGCAGTACTTGGCTGATCGCAGACAAGGTACAAGCAAAACAAAAGACAGAAGTGAAGTTGCATTCAGCACAAAGAAAATTTTAAGACAGAAAGGAAGCGGCGGCGCACGTCACGGTTCCATTAAGTCTAATATCTATGTCGGCGGAGGAAGAGCTCACGGCCCTAATCCGAGAGACTATGATTTTAAGTTAAACAAGAAGGTGAAACAACTTGCGCGTTTCTCTGCGCTTTCTTACAAGGCAAAGGAATCCTCTATTACAGTTGTAGAGCCTTTCACCATGGAAGCTCCTAAGACAAAGGAATTTGTGCAGATGATTAAAGATCTTAAAGTTAATCCTCGCAGAGTTCTTTTTGTAGTTCCGGAGTCATCAGACAACATTTGCTTGTCTTCACGCAATTTGGAGAATGTAAAGGTAGCAACCCCTAATACCATTAATACGTATGATATCATGCGTGCGTATTCAGTTGTATTTGTAGACGGTGCTCAAAATTCTCTTAAAGTAGAATACAAACGTTAATATCTAAGCAATTATGGGAATTTTAGTAAAGCCGATAGTAACGGAAAAGATGACGGCACAGGGAGATAAGTTGAGCCGTTATGGTTTCATAGTAGACAGCAGCGCTAACAAGATTGAAATTAGAAAGGCTGTTGAAGAGAGATATGGTGTAACTGTAAAAGAAGTAAATACAGTTAATTATCATGGCAAGGCAAAGAGCCGCTATACAAAAGCGGGTCTATTATCAGGCAGAGCAAATAAGTATAAAAAAGCTTATGTTACTCTAGCCGGTGAGGATAAGATTGATTTCTATAGCAACATTTAGAGATGGCAGTACGTAAATTTAAGCCGGTAACACCCGGTACTAGAAATAAGATAATCAGCGCATTTGATGATATCACTTGCCACGTTCCGGAGAAGTCCCTGCTTGCACCAAAGAAGAGCACAGGCGGCCGTAACAATGAGGGTAAGATGACAATGCGTTACATTGGCGGCGGTCATAAACAGATGTACCGTATTGTAGATTTCCTTAGAAACAAGGATAACTACAAGGCAACCGTCAAGACAATTGAATATGATCCAAACCGCAGCGCAAGAATTGCACTTGTGGTATATGAAGATGGAGAGAAACGTTACATTATTGCACCTAAGGGTTTAAAGGTTGGGCAGAAGATTGCTTCAGGTCCCGGCGTTGCACCAGAGGTTGGCAATACGGTTCTTCTTTCTGAAGTCCCTCTTGGAACAAACCTTCATAATATTGAGCTTATCCCCGGACAGGGAGCCGCAATGGCCCGCAGTGCAGGATGTTATGCTCAAATAATTGCAAGGGAAGGAAACCATGCGGTTCTTAAATTGCCTTCAGGCGAGACAAGAATGGTTCTTGTAACTTGCAGAGCTACAGTTGGTATTGTTTCAAACCCTGACCATAATCTGGAATCCCACGGAAAAGCAGGACGCAAGAGATGGCTGGGAGTAAGACCAAGAAACAGAGGCGTTGTTATGAATCCGGTTGATCACCCTATGGGTGGTGGTGAAGGACGTGCCTCGGGAGGACATCCTAGAAGTAGAAAGGGTATTCCTGCAAAGGGTTACAAGACAAGGAATCCTAAGAAGACTTCTAAGAAGTTTATTATTGAAAGAAGGAAAAAGTAACGGAATAAAACTGATTAGAGATTATGAGTCGTTCAATTAAAAAAGGTCCATATATTGAGGCCTCTCTGGAAAAGAGAATTCTTGCTATGAATAAATCTAACAAGAAAGAGGTTGTAAAAACATGGTCAAGAGCAAGTATGATATCTCCAGATTTTGTAGGTCATACAGTAGCCGTTCATAACGGAAACAAGTTTATTCCCGTTTACGTTACAGAAAACATGGTAGGTCACAAGCTTGGTGAATTTGCCCCAACTCGTACATTCAGAGGACATAGCGGCAATCACAATGAAGCCGCGGCAGCAGCATCACCTTCGGCTAAGTCAGCTTCGGGCGCAGCTCCCGCAGCAAAACCCGCCGCTAAGTAATTAATGATTAAAAAGACATTAAGATGGGAAAAAGAAAAAGACTAATGGCCGAGCGCCAGAAAGCTATAAAAGCAGAGACAGCTGTTGCAAAGCTGAATGATGTACCCACTTCTCCCCGCAAGATGCGCTATGTAGCGGATACCATCAGGGGCGTTGAAGTCAACAGAGCTCTGGATCTTTTAAAGTATTCAAAGAAAGAGGCTTCTACAAAACTTGCTAAACTTCTTAAGAGTGCAATTACAAATTGGGAGAGCAAAAATGAAGCTGAAAGAAAAGAGCTTGATAACGGGAATGTGATTGTCAAATCTATTATGGTTGGACAGGGACGTACGCTTAAGAGAATCAGAACTGCTCCTCAGGGCAGAGCTGCAAGAGTGAGAAAACGTTCAAATCACGTTACCATTATACTTGATAAAAAGGCTGTTAAAGAGACGGCAGAAAAAGTTAATAAGACCGCTGCAACAAAAACTGCAGCAAAACCGGTTGTGAAATCGGCAGCTAAGACAACGGCAAAGAAACCTGCCGTAAAGAAAGCTGCAGTAAAGGCGGAGGAAAAGTAATATGGGACAGAAAACAAATCCAATTAGCAACAGACTTGGAATTATCCGTGGTTGGGATTCCAACTGGTACGGCGGTGACGATTACGCTGCCAAGATTCTGGAAGATGACAAAATTCGTAAGTATTTGACAGCCAGACTGGCTAATGCAAGTATTTCTAAGATTGTCATTGAGAGAACCCTGAAACTGATAACTGTAACAATACATACTGCAAAACCCGGAGTCATTATTGGCAAGGGCGGCGCTGAGGTTGACAAGCTTAAAGAAGAGTTAAAGAAGATTTCCAATAAGGAAGTCCAAATTAATATTTTTGAGGTTAAACATCCTGAGATTGATGCTAACATCATTGCCAACAGTATTGCCCGTCAGGTAGAAGGAAGGGTTTCCTACAGAAGAGCTATCAAGATGGCTGTGGCAACTACAATGAGACTTGGTGCTGAGGGAATTAAGGTTCTTATCAGCGGACGTCTTGGCGGAGCTGAAATGGCCAGAACAGAGATGTTCAAAGAGGGAAGAACTCCTCTTCATACTTTCCGTGCAGATATTGACTATGCGCTTGCAGAGGCAAACACAAAAGTCGGCCTGCTTGGAATTAAAGTATGGGTTTGCAACGGTGAAGTTTACGGGAAAAAAGACCTTTCTCCTAATGCCGGCGTAAGTGCAAATGATAGAGCACGTAACGCAGGCGGACGCGGCGGTGATGACCGCAGAGGAAGAGGTCCTCGCGGAGACAGAGGAGATCGCAGACCTCGCGGAGACAGAAATGACAGGGGCGACAGGTCAAGAAATTCCAGAGGTCCAAGGGCTCCAAAACCGGAAGCATAATCAGGGAATTGATATATTAACTTTGCCTCGCGACAGGATAATTACGTCGCGAGGCTTATTGTTTTTTTGTGTTTTACTTGCATGAAATTTTGCATTTTCATCTGAATTATGACTAAAAAGAAAATTATACCTATGAAAAAATTTATTCTAATGATTGCTGCATTTACTTTATCTGCAGCAATTTATGCACAACCTCAATATTTGAAGCACGTTGCTCCCGCTCAGGCCGGCATGAACGCCGCAAAACTTGCGCGCGTGGATACAATTATGAATCAGGCCGTTAAAGCAAAGGATATACCCGGCGGAGTAGTTGCTGTTGTTAGAGGAGACAAGATAGTTTATCTTAAGGCTTTTGGCCATAAGTCTGTATATCCAACAGTTACGCCAATGACAACCAATACTGTTTTTGACCTGGCATCATGCAGTAAATCAGTCTCCACTGCAATTTGCATCATGCAGTTGATGGAGCAGGGATATATTAAACTTAATGATAATGTAAACAGATTTATTCCTGATTATGAGCCTTATGTAGACCCTGTAACAGGAGAGAAAACAGATATCAGGATAGTTGATTTGATGACCCATTCCAGCGGCCTTCCTGCCTATGTGAATCCTTCTGAAATAGAGAAAAAATACGGGAATGATGATCCAAAGAGTCTGATAGATTGGATAGCGCATTGCAAAAGGGATTTCAAACCGGGAGAGAAATTCCAGTATAGTTGTCTTAATTTCATTACGTTACAGAATATACTGCAAAATATTACAGGACAAAAACTTTGTGATTACGCTCAAAAAAATGTTTTTGACAAACTGGGCATGGGACATACCACATATAGTCCCAAACTTCAGAATAAAACTGCAATCATGAAACTTGTTGCTCCAACGGAAATCCAGCCGGACAGCACTTGTCTTCTTGGAGAAGTTCATGATCCGCTTGCAAGAATTATCGGAAAAGGAAATTCCGGGAATGCCGGAGTCTTCTCATCTGCAGAGGATTTAGCGCTTCTTGCAGCAGCGCTGATGAACGGCGGAGCCTATGGCGGCAGAAGGATTCTAAGTCCCCAAACAGTTAAGACTATGACCAAAGTTCCGGATAGTGTCAAGCAACTAGGCCGTTCTCTTGGGTGGGACAATTACTCTCCGTATTCCTCACAACTTGGAAACTTTTTCACTCCTTATGTAACATTCGGACATTCCGGATATACCGGAACATCCATAGCCATTGATCCGGTCACAAAAACCGCAGTTATTATTCTTGCTCACAGAGTGCATCCGCATGACGGGGGCGGCACTGTCAGAAATAGTTGTCTTATAGCAAATGTTGTTGCAAGTGCTATTATGGAATAATTCTAAATAAGTTGCTTTAACAGCGCATTTTTTATATATTTGCGGCAGACAGAGTGCTGTGCTTTTTAAGCAGTTACAATAAATTTTACTTTCAATAATTGTTCATATACTTTCAATTTGAAATGAAGAGAATTTTACTTTTTGCGGTTTCACTTTTTCTGGTTACGGTTTCTTTTGCGCAACCTCAACGTCTGGACATTTCCACGCCTGCTCAGATGGGAATGGACCCGGTTCGTCTTGCACGGGTGGATCAGGTTATTAATCAGGCAATTAATGACACAATCATACCGGGTGCGGTAATTGCCGTTGTTAGAAAAAATAAGATAGTATACCTGAAAGCATACGGATATAGATCTGTCTATCCTAAAAAGGTGCAGATGACAACCAACACTGTTTTTGACATGGCCTCCTGCAGTAAGCCTGTGGGCACTGCAATATCTATGATGCAGTTATTGGAGACAGGGCAGTTTAGACTTACGGACAAGGTAAGCATGTACATACCGGGTTACGAGCCTTATGTAGATCCGGTAACAGGGGAGAAGACGGATATCAGGATAATTGATTTGATGACTCATTCCAGCGGGCTTCCGGCTTATGTAAACCCGAGTGTTATTTATGAGAAATACGGGAATTATGATCCGGAGAGTCTGATAGATTGGATTGCCCATTGCAAGAGAGATTTTAAGCCTACAACTGAATTTCAATACAGCTGCTTGAATTTCATAACATTACAGAACATTTTGCAAAATATCACAAAGCAAAAACTTTGTGATTATGCTCAACATAATGTGTTCGACAAATTGGGGATGGAGTATACAACTTACTCTCCTGCAGCTCAAAAGAAAACGGAAATAATGAAATTGGTAGCACCAACGGAGAAACAGCCGGACGGAAGCGTACTTCTTGGAGTTGTGCATGATCCGCTTGCTCGCGTGATAGGGAAAGGCAATTCCGGAAACGCAGGAGTATTCTCATCTGCAGAAGATTTGGCGCTTTTGGCAGCGGCCTTGATGAACGGGGGAGAATATGGTGGCAGGAGAATTTTGGGTGAGATGACCGTAAAGGCAATGACAACGGTTCCGGAACAAGTTGACCGTCTGGGCCGTTCACTTGGCTGGGATAATTGGTCGGATTATTCATCTAATCTTGGAAATCTCTTTACTCCGCGTGTAACTTACGGACATACAGGCTATACCGGAACTTCAATAGTGATAGATCCGGAATCAAAGACGGCTGTAATTTTGCTTACTAACAGGGTCCATCCTTATGACACAGGTTCTGTTGTACGTACAAGAGCGCTGGTAGCTAATATTGTTGCTGGCTCTATTGTCAAAGATGTTAAATAAATTTAACGTGTAGCCGAATATTGTATTGTACTAATTATGAAATGTATCTAGTGACGTTTATTGTTGAAAAATTTAAATAAGAAAAATATGAGGAAGATTTTATTGTTGTTTGTGAGTGTGTGTTTTATGTTTTCTTCTTGCGTAAAAAGCAATATAAAAGGAACGGATCCCGTCATCAGTAATTTTGACTGGAAGACAACCACACCGGTATCTGTCAGTGTTCCTACACCTGCAGTAGAGACGGCATATCAGGAGTATGCTACAACCATTAAAATTTACAGCAAGCCGCTGTACGTTTCTAAATTTATGTTAAGCGAAGGGGCCGCATATGTAGGCAAACCTTACTCTACAACCATAGATCTGCCGGCCGGCATAGATACTTTATTTGTTTGGGCTAAACTCCCGACAGGTGTATCAAAGTTTTATAAATACATTATCAGCGGAACAAAAGCTTATGCTGTTACGTCTGCATCATCTATAATGACAAAGGCAATGTACGAGGCTGCGCCGTCGGTTCCCGCGCCAACTCCGGTTCCGGCAAGTTATAATGGAACATTTAATTCCTCTACCTCTAATTGGTGGCAAGCTGCGTTAACTATGAGAACGGCGGGTAATTGGTTAGTAAAAGGACCTTTAACTAACTCTGATGTTAATTTTCTTTCAAGTGGAGTCTCCACCAGAATGATTTTTTTCTCCGGCAATGTGGTGATTTCTTCAGGAGCAAATATTGACAATGGCAACTTTATTGTGTTGCCCGGTTCAACATTAACATTCACA
>DAIRSJ010000018.1:16354-27568 GCA_036804445.1 Candidatus Egerieousia sp. | reverse complement strand
TATTTAGGTTATTATAAGAAAGCATTGTATTCTCCTTTTGAGGGATTTGAAGTTGGCGGTGACGGAATGAGCGGTTATAATACGTATGGTTCTGATATCATCGGACTCAGAGGATATCCCAATTATTCTTTGACCCCAATAAGGCAAAATGCCTATGTCGGCCACGTATATGATAAATTTACAGTTGAAATGAGATACCCTGTTGTATTACAGCCTCAGTCAACAATTTATGCACTTGTATTTATGGAGGGAGGTAATTGCTGGGAGAATATTTCCGACTTTAATCCGTTCCAAATTAAGAGGTCAATGGGTGTTGGTGTAAGAGTGATGCTTCCGGTTGTCGGAATGCTTGGAGTAGATTGGGGTTATGGATTTGATCCTGTGCCTAATGAGAATCAAAAGAGGGGCGGCAGTCAATTCCATTTCTTAATAGGACAACAGTTTTAGATGATTTAAAGATGGTTCTGACATGTTGAGAACTATGTTTTGAATGATAATAAACATAAATAGTTTTAATGTAGGAGGAACTTTTATGAAAAAATTAATATCAATTGCGGCTTTAACTGTTCTTTGCGCAATGCCGCTTTGCGCTCAATCAAATAAGGTTTATGTAAAGAAAGGTGTTATTAATCCAAAGGTTATTACCTCACAAAATGAACCTGTTGCAAAGGCCCGGAAAACGGGATACGTAAACACAGAAACAATTTTGGAGGCGCTGCCGGAGTACAAAGTTGCAAAGGAAAAACTAGAGACTCTTAACAAGCAGTATAAAGCAAAGGTTGATAATGAATATGCGGCAATTGAGAAACTTTACAATTCTTACCAGCAGCAAAAATCGGCTATGAATACTGCTCAGAGACAAATAAAAGAGAATGAGATAATTCAAAAGGAGAAAGCAGCAAAAGATTTGCAGAAATCTTATTTTGGACAAGACGGTACAATGCAGAAGAAATCCGATGAACTTCTGGGGCCGATAAGGGATAAAGTTCAAAAGGCTATTAATGAAGTAGCGGCAGATGGAGATTTTATGATTATCTTTGACGTCTCCGCTTTGAAGGGGATTGTTTATACAAATGCGGAGAGTGATTTGAGCAACGTTGTGATAAACAAGCTTAATGCCCGGTAAAATGTTGATGGTAAATATGTTGAGAGCTATCAAGATAATGAATCCAGAAGATAAATAAATAATATAAATTTAAATAACATGAAGAAATTTTTAACACTGCTGACAGTTGCTTTTGCCGCCATTGCGGTTACCATGGTTCCTGGAAAGGCATCAGCGCAATCATTTAAGTTTGGTCACATTAATTCTCAGTTGCTTGTAGCTCTTATGCCGGAGAGAGATTCTGCTGTTGTAAAGATGCAGAAGTATCAGAATGATTTGGAGGATACTTTTAACGGAATGCAGAATGACTTTAACACAAAGGCAAAAGCTTATCAAGACAACAAAGGAAAGTGGAGTCAACCTATATTGGATGCTAAAACACAGGAATTGAATGATTTACAGCAACGTTTGCAGCAGTTCAGCGATACAGCTCAGAAAGATTTGAGCAATCGTAATGAGACTTTGATGGGACCTGTTGCGGAGAAGGCACAGGCTGCTATTGACAAGGTTTCAAAGGCTCACGGATTTACTTATATATTTGATACTTCCGTAGGTGCAATAATTTATCTTAATGAGGCCCAGAGCGAGGATATCCTTCCTCTTTGCAAGGCGGAACTGAAGATTCCCGCAAGCAAGACAAAACCAACTCAGTTTGGTCAGCAGGCTGCAGATACAAAATCTACTGCCAAATAGGTAAGGAAAATGGTATTTAAAGGGCGTCCAAATTTGGACGCCCTTTTTTTGTTTTATTGCAATTGGCTGTTAATCAAATCTGTAAGCAGATTGTTGAGAAACCTTGATTTTTGTAACATATTTGTTTCTTTTTTCTTGTAATCTATTATTAAAATATCTATATTTGTCAATCCCGTGCAGAGGGGGGAAACAAAGAGAATTTTTCTTGATATAATATAATATAATTTTAGATTTTAAATAAAAGGTATGGAACACAAGGTAATAGATGCACAAGATGTAGTCATCAGATTCACAGGTGATTCCGGCGACGGCATGCAGCTTACAGGTACTCTGTTTGCAGATGCTTCCGCTCTATACGGGAATGAGATCTCAACATTCCCCGATTATCCTGCTGAAATCCGCGCTCCACAAGGAACTGTGTCCGGAGTTTCTGGTTTTCAAGTGCATGTCGGACAGGCAAATGTAAAAACACCAGGTGATTTGGCAGATGTACTGGTATCAATGAATCCGGCCGCTTTGATGGCAAACGCTAAGTTTGCAAAACCGGGCGGAAGCATTATTCTGGACCAGGACTCTTTTGATGAGCAGGGTTTGGAGAAGGCCGGGTTTAAGACAATGGATCCTGTAAAGGAGTTACAGCTAGAAGATTACAATGTAATCTGGGCTCCCATTACTTCTCTTACAAAGGAGAGCCTTAAGGATAGCGGACTAGATCCAAAGTCGATTGTAAGATGCAAAAACATCTTTACACTTGGTATGTGCTACTTTATGTTCAGCCGTCCTCTTAATTTTACAGAGGATTATTTGAAGAAAAAGTTTGCAAAGAAGCCGGACCTTATAGCTCCTAACATTAAGGTACTTAATGACGGTTACAATTACGCTCACAATACTCACGCAATAGGTAATACTTACACTATTGAACCGGCAAAACTAGAGCCGGGAACTTACAGAAGCATAAGCGGAAACCAGGCAACTGCATGGGGTCTTATGGCAGCTTCTGAAAAATCGGGAAGACCTTTATTTGCAGGTTCCTATCCTATCACTCCTGCCACTGCAATTCTAGAAGAACTTGCTGTTCATAAAGAGCTTGGGGTTGTAACAATGCAATGCGAAGATGAGATTGCAGGTATTTGTACTTCAATTGGGGCAGCTTACGCAGGCAGCATGGCTGTTACAACAACTTCCGGTCCGGGACTTTCTTTAAAGTCTGAGGCAATGGGACTTGCATGTATGACGGAGCTTCCTATTGTTATTGTAGATGTCCAAAGAAGCGGTCCTTCTACCGGTATTCCTACAAAAACGGAACAGACGGATTTGGATCAGGCTCTTTACGGAAGAAACGGCGAGTGCCCAATTATGGTTATGTGCGCGCGTACTCCATCTGACTGTTTTAGAGCAGCTTACTACGCAGGTAAATTTGCGATGGAACATATGATGCCGGTAATTTTCTTGTCAGAAGGTTATCTTGGAAATGGCAATGAGCCTTGGAATATTCCGTCTATGAAAGATTATCCGGACATTAAACCTCCTATCGTTACAAAGTGCGACGGGAAGTTCAAACCTTATGAGAGAGATCCAAAAACTTTTGTAAGAAACTGGGCTCTTCCCGGAACTCCGGGACTCGAGCACAGGGTAGGCGGCTTGGAGAAATCTCCAGCGGGTCCGCTGTCATCTGATCCTGAGAATCATGAAAGAATGGTTGCTGCACGTGCCGCTAAGGTTGCTGCAATGGCGGATTTTATTCCTGCATTGGAAACTATCGGTGAGAAAGAGGGTGATATTCTTTTAGTTGGTTTTGGCGGCACATTTGGACATCTGTATACGGCTACTACTCAATTGCTTAAAGAAGGCAAGAAAGTAGGTTTTGCAGAGTTTGATTATATCAACCCGCTTCCAAAAAATACTGCCGAGGTATTTAAGAAGTTTAAGAAGATTCTTGTATGCGAACTTAACAGTGGACAATTTGCAGATTATCTGCGCGCAAAACTTCCGCAGTTTAAGTATGAGCAATTCAATAAAGTTCAAGGGCAGCCATTTATGGTTCATGAGATTGTAGAGGCTGTTAAGAATCTTAAATAAGGAGGATTTGATATGAAATATACACAACAAGATTTTAAAAGTGATCAAATAGTTAAGTGGTGTCCGGGTTGCGGAGACCATGCGGTTCTTGCATCTGTTTTGAGGGCAATGCCTGAGGTTTGCGAGGCCAGGGGATACAGTAAGGAACAGTTTGTATTTGTTTCAGGGATAGGTTGTTCCAGCCGATTCCCTTATTACATGAATACTTATGGATTTCACGGAATTCACGGAAGAGCTTCTGCTCTTGCAACCGGAATTAAAGTTGCAAATCCTCATCTTTCCGTTTGGCAGATGACCGGGGACGGAGATGCTCTTGCGATTGGGGGAAACCATTTTATTCATGCAATCAGAAGAAATATTGATACTAATATCATTCTGTTTAACAATAGAATATACGGATTAACAAAAGGACAGTATTCTCCGACTTCCAAATACGGAATGGTCACAAAGACTTCTCCTTATGGTACAATCGAGTATCCTTTCAATCCTGGCGAACTTGTACTTGGAGCAAGAGGAACTTTCTTTGCAAGAAGTTTGGATTCAGAAATGGCTCTTAATCAAGAGATTATGGTTAGGGCGGCTTTACATGACGGAACTTCTGTTATTGAGATGCTTGTTAACTGTATGATTTACAATAACGGAACTCATAAGGATATTTCTGATAGAGAGGTCCGTGCAGACAGAACAATTGTTCTTAAGGATGGCGAACCTATGATTTTTGGCAAGAACAGAGATAAAGGTATCATTCTTGACGGCTTGAAGCTTAAGGTTGTTAAAATTGGGGAGAATGGTATTGCTGAGAAAGACATTCTTGTACATAACTCTAAGGAGGATAATTTTGGAATCCATAGCATGCTGGTAGATATGAAATATCCGGAATATCCTGTAGCTCTTGGAGTTATAAGGGATGTGGCAGATAAGACGTATGATGACAGCGTTTATGCCCAGATTGATCAGGTTAAGTCCAAGGCTAAAATCAAATGTATGGATGACCTTCTTCACAGCGGTGCAACTTGGGTTGTGAAATAAGTTTTGGCTTAAAAGAGTATCGTATAAAAAAAAGTTATAAATTAGCACGCTTTTTGGAATCTGGCAGAAAATTTGATTGCAGAAGCGGTCGTGATTTGAAAAATTTTAAGAATAATTTTTTTTATTTAACATAGTTTTAACATTAAAAATTCATAATTATATGAAAGCAGCAAAAATAATGGCTGACTTGGAGAAGAAGTACAGCCAGGAAAAAGAGTATCTTCAGGCAGTTCAAGAAGTACTTGAATCAATTGAGGAAGAGTACAACAAACATCCTGAGTTTGAAAAAGCAAAAATTGTGGAGAGAATTGTTATTCCTGAAAGAATATTCTCTTTCAAAGTTGTTTGGTTTGACGATAAAGGCGATATTCAGATTAACAACGGATATCGCGTTCAGTTCAACAGCGCCATAGGACCTTACAAAGGCGGACTAAGATTCCACCCTTCTGTAAACCTTTCTATATTAAAGTTCTTGGGCTTTGAGCAGACATTTAAGAATTCACTTACTACACTTCCTATGGGTGGTGGCAAAGGCGGTTCCGACTTTGATCCGGTTGGAAAATCTGACAATGAGGTCATGAGATTCTGCCAGGCTTTCATGCTGGAATTGTGGAGAGTTATCGGCAAGGATACAGATATACCTGCAGGTGATATAGGTGTAGGCGGCAGAGAGATCGGCTTCATGTACGGAATGTATAAGAAGCTTGCAAGAGAGTATAATACAGGAGTTTTGACAGGTAAAGGCCAGTTGTGGGGCGGTTCACTTATTCGTCCTGAGGCTACAGGTTTTGGAGCTCTTTATTTTACTCAGCACATGCTTCATAAAGCGGGCAAGGACATCAAAGGTCTTAAGGTTGCCATCAGCGGCTTTGGTAATGTTGCATGGGGCGCCTGCACAAAGGCTACTCAACTGGGTGCTAAGGTTGTTGCTATTTCCGGACCGGACGGCGTTATCTCTATCCCAGAGGGAATGAATCAGAATATGATTGATTTTATGCTTGATTTAAGAGCTACCAACCAAAACATAGTTGCTCCGTTTGCAAAGAAATTCCCTTCTGAGTCTAAGTTTATTGCCGGAAAGAAAGCTTGGAGTGTTAAATGTGATGTTGCTCTTCCTTGCGCATATCAGAATGAGGTTTCTGAGGCTGATGCCAAAGAACTTCTTAAGAATGGAACTTGGGCAGTTGCCGAGGTTTCTAACATGGGTTGCCAGCCTGCAGCTATTGAAGCATTCCAGAAAGCAAAGATTTTATTTGCTCCGGGAAAGGCTGTTAACGCCGGTGGTGTTGCAACTTCAGGTCTTGAGATGACTCAGAATGCCGAGCATATCAGCTGGACTGCTAAAGAGGTTGATGACAGACTTCATTCAATTATGGAGAGCATCCATAATGCTTGCGTTGAATACGGTACAGAGAAAGGTGGTTATATTAACTACGTTAAGGGTGCCAACATCGCCGGCTTTATGAAGGTTGCTCACGCTATGCTTGATCAGGGTGTTATTTAATTGATTAATAGCGGATAATGATCTATCCGTTTATGATATGATAAAAAAGGCCTGCAGTTTCTGCAGGCCTTTTTTTTAATCGTCATCGTTGTCTTTTGTATAAGTTAGGAAGGCAGAGCGTCTTATTGCAGGATAAGGGGTTCCGTCTCCTTTTATTGCATGCCAAAGCATTTGGTTGAATTCAACATCCGGCACGGCGTCCTCTTTATTGAAATTATATTTTTCACACATGGCCTGCCACTTATCTTTTTTAACATTTTGTTCATCCAAATTTATGTTGGAAGGACGGTAGTCAAATGCAGTGGTATCTGCAACGGAAGAGAAGCATCTCCACATCGGGCGTGCACTTGCATCATGTTGAGTCATAGGTGGTAATCCAAGTATCAATTCCATTGTACGCAGAACGGAAGTAGTTGTGTAAGGGGTATGGTCTACAAATCCGCGCTTTACAAATCCTCCAGCAACATAGCAGGGACTTCTGTGGGCATCCACATGATCGGCACCGTTTTGCGCATCATCTTCAACTATAAAAACAACGCTCTCTTTCCAAACGGGAGAGTGGCTCAAATGGTCTATCAACATCCCGACAGCCAAGTCATTATCAGCCACATACGCAAATGGCGTCCTCTTGCCGAGGGACATGCCTCCGGTATGGTCATTGGGAAGTCTTACAATCATAAATTGAGGCAGTGCGTTTGCAACAACAAGCGAATCAAAATCGCGTTTCCATTCGCGCAATCTTACAGTATCCTTAATTGACAGATTCCACGGCTCATACGATGTGCAGAAATGTCCGGCAAGAGAAGGCACCGACGGCTTAATCACGCCTTTTTTTCTGGAGACAAATTCTCCGTAGGTACGGTATGAAACTTCCATTTTCTTGCACATGTCCCAAATAAATCCGCTCGTATTATTTCCCATTTCCTGACCGCCTTCTCCGGCGTAATAATCTCCCCTGCCGCTGTAATAAGTAGGCCATGTTTTTTCCAGAAAATCATTAGCGTAACCGCCTACAGTCCAGTTGTGTCCGTCGCAACTCACCTCTGCGTTAACATAAAAATTATCCAGCAGCACAAACTCTTTTGCGATGGCATGATGATTAGGTGTTACTTTCTCCCCAAATAATACCAAACTGGAATCGCCGTTGCCCTCCTTCATATCCCCGAGAACCTGGTCATAAGTTCTGTTTTCTTGTATGATATAAAACACATGTTTTATTGGACTTGCATCTCCGACTTTTGAAGGAACCGGATTCCCCGGACTGCTCTCTGAAGTCATGTCATTTGCTTGATTATAAGGAGTATTGGCAAATACTTGTTTTGAAAATTCTGCAAGTTTGTCGTCAATCGGCAAATCAATTTCTGAAAGCGCCCCAAGGAATAATCCTGCAATATACTCCACTCCCTGTGTCTTGTTTGCATCACCGCTGTGATGTCCGAAATTTTCATTAACATTAACCGGCTCAGGGCCATACGGGTTGGGAGCGGATTTTAATCCCTTTCCGTTTGTAACCCATAACTTGCCTTGTGCGCATTTAACATTTGTGGGATACCATCCGACCGGGATGAATCCCATGCATTTGCTCTTTCCTTTTTGAGAGATGTCAAAGACAGTCACGCAATTATTATCTGCATTTGCAATGAACAGTTTTTTCCCTTTTTGGGAAATGCACAATCCATTTGTTGTACTTCCCGACAGTGAATTCGGGAACAGTGCAGCATTCAAAAGTTCCTCAACTCTATTATTTTGCAAATCAATGACACTTACGCTGTTGTCATCCGCATTTGCAACAAAAAGCCTATTCCCGCTTTTATCTAGACACAACTCATTTGGATGATTTCCAACATTATAGCTCTCTGTCCAATCTTTGTTTTTCAAATTCCATACTTTAACTTTTTTACTCCCCCAGCAAGATATGTAGGCATTCTCTTCATCTTTTGACAACACAATATCATAACATTCGCTCCCGGCTGACATCTTGGATATCAGCTTTTTAGTGGCAATATCATAAACGTATATACTATTGTCTCTTCTTGTAACTACCAGCAGTTTACCATATTTCTCTGATATAACCATGCCGGCCGGACTGATGTGATTTGGCCACGGTTCTCCCATTACAATACTGTCAGTTTGTTTTAGTCTGCCTTCCTGACTGATAGAGTAAATTCTGATTTTATTTTCATTACCCCCCGATGCGTAGAGAGTTTTACTGTCGGGAGAAAAACAGAGACCATACCAACTCATATTGATTGTGACATTGTCACTCTCAGAGTCTTTCTCTGTGTTGAACAATTGCAGGCTCTGCCTCCCGTAACCGTTGTTTGTAACTGCAATCCATTTTTGGTCCGGAGATACGGCCATATTTAAAGGCAAATCTCCCAGCCTGAATTGTTTTCCGGCCGGGGTGAGCTTCCAACCGTTTGGAAGTGTAACAGCTTCTGCTGTAAGTGATACGCCGGAAGAATCATTCTGTATATTTCCAAACTTAAGGGCTTTCTTTAGTTTGGTGTCTTGCTTTTGAAGCTTCTGTTCCTCTTTATTGTTCTTTCTTTTATTTTGCGCAACGGCAAGATTTGACAATGACGCCGGCAATAAAAAACAAATAACGGCCAGGCATGTGAAAGATTTAAAGCATCCGTTCATATCTATTTAAACTTTTCACAAAGTTATAATTTTACCAATCAAAATAATGCCTGAAAAGTTAGGTTCTGTAAACTGATTTGTAATCAAAATTCTAAAATTTACTTTAATTGTTATTGTTTTATGTAATATTTTTTTAAATTGCATAACAAAATATTGTAAAACTTTAAAAATATATATTATGGAATTGCCATTTGCGGAATCTTGGAAAATAAAGATGATTGAGCCCATCAGAAAAAGTACCCGCGCAGAGCGTGAGGAGTGGCTTAAAAAAGCTTACTATAACGTATTCCAATTAAAAGCCGAAGAAGTTTATATAGACTTGCTTACAGATTCAGGAACAGGCTCTATGAGCCAAGGCCAATGGGCTGCGCTTATGCTTGGAGATGAGAGTTATGCAGGCGCAACCTCTTTTTATAAGTTTGAGGCTGAAGTTCAGAAAATCACGGGTTTTAAATACGTGATACCAACTCATCAGGGCCGTGCTGCGGAGAATGTTTTATTCTCATATTTGGTAAAGCAGGGTAATGTGATTCCCGGAAACGCTCATTTTGATACTACAAAAGGACACATAGAAAGCCGCAAGGCCAAAGCAATTGATGTCACTATAGATGAGGCCAAGGATACGCAGCTGGAGATTCCCTTTAAGGGGAATGTTAGCATAGAAAAATTGGAAAAAGTTCTCTCTGAGAATAAAGGAAATGTTCCTTTTATGGTCCTGACAGTTACCAATAATACTGTCGGAGGTCAGCCTGTCAGCATGCAGAATATAAAAGAGACAAGTGCCGTGTGCAAAATGTACGACGTTCCAATTGTGATGGATTCCGCCAGGTTTGCGGAGAACGCTTACTTCATTAAGACACGTGAAAAAGGATATGAAAACAAGACTATTAAGGAGATTGCTCTGGAGATGTTCTCTTATGTTGATGGTATGACAATGAGTGCTAAAAAAGATGCTATCGTGAATATGGGAGGCTTTATTGCTACTAATGATAAAGATTGGTATGAGGGGGCAAAAATGTTCTGCATCCCGTTTGAGGGATATATTACTTACGGAGGGTTGAACGGACGTGATCTGAATGCATTAGCCGTTGGCCTTGAGGAGAATACTGAGTTTGACATGCTTGATACAAGGATCCGTCAGGTGAAGCATCTTGCGGATAAATTGGATGAATACGGGATCCCTTATCAGCGTCCTGCCGGCGGTCATGCAATTTTTGTAGATGCGGATAAGGTTCTGATTAATGTTCCAAAAGAAGAATTCCCTGCTCAGACTCTAACTTGCGAGCTTTATCTTGAGGCGGGTGTAAGAGCCTGTGAGATAGGGTATATCTTGGCTGACAGAGACCCCGTTACAAGACAGAATCGTTTTGGAGGACTTGATCTTTTAAGGATGGCTATTCCAAGGAGAGTCTACACGGACAATCACATAGACGTTATTGCTGCTGCTCTTAAGAATGTTTATGACAGGAGAGATTCCATAACACGCGGTGTTGCGATAGAGTGGGAGGCTCCGATTATGCGTCACTTCACAGTTAAACTTAAACGCCTATAATGGTGTGTTTTGCTTAGCAGTCTGCAAAGCCGTCTGCTAAGCAAAAATTTTAACGCGGTCATCAACCGGCTTAAATTCTTTTAAGTCGGGCTCTCCGGCCGGTGTGCCAAAAGGCATTTCTGCAACTAACTTCCATGTTTCAGGCAGATTCCATTCTCTTGCTACCTCCTTGTCTATAAGCGGGTTGTAGTGCTGCAGATTTGCTCCAAATCCCATGTCTTCCAACATTGTCCAAACTGTAAACTGGTGCATTGCGCAAGTTTGCTGAGACCAAATAGGGAATTTATCTGCGTAGGCAGCAAACGCTTTTTGTAATCCTTCTACAACCGTCTGGTCTTCAAAGAACAACACGGTCCCGTAGCCTGATTCGAATGATCCGTTAATTTTTGCTTCTGTGTTTTTGAATGCTTCCGCCGGAACAATTTTGCGCAAAATATCTTTAGTGATTTCCCAAAGTTTTTTGTGATGTTGGTGCAAAAGCAACACAATTCTTGTTGACTGTGAATTGAATGCGCTTGGCACATTTTTAATCGCAAACTTTATAGTCTCTTCTATCTGTTTATCAGAAACAGGCGATTTGTCGCTGATTGCGTAATATGTACGTCTATT
>DAIRSJ010000018.1:2126-16254 GCA_036804445.1 Candidatus Egerieousia sp. | reverse complement strand
AATCAGTTTTGCAAAGTTGTGCTACAACCGATGCACATGTTTCCTTTATTAAATCTTGCGGACTAATTTTTATCTGCAACCCTCTGACGCCGGCACTTACGTAAATGTAAGGGAATTGCAGGCAACTGTCGTGAATAAAAGTGGGAAACATTTTTTTCATACAGATGGGTGAACATCCTCCGCGGATGTAGCCCGTTGTAGGCAGCAGTTCTTTTAAGGGGATCAAATCGCAGCTCTTGTTGCCGGATACCTTTGCCGCCATTTTCAGATTTACTTCTTTATCACCCGGTACAACGCAAACAAAATGCCCCGTGCGATCTCCCTTGAGAACCAGCGTCTTAAAGACCTGATTGATGTTCTCCCCAAGGCTATCAGCAACATGCTGGGCGGAGAGATTCTCTTCATCCACATTATAAGGCACAAGCTCATACTTGGTACCGGCCTTGTCCAAAAAACGAACTGCGTTTGTTTTATTGATTTTCATTGAGTGCGAATTTACAAAATCCGGACTGCCGTTATTTGATTTTACAAAATCCGGCCTGACTGTATTAGCGGATCGTAATTTGTGGTCTATTTATAGGGATTCTCCCAGAACCGCGCGCAATCCGTTGTCTCTTTTTTATTGCTGTCAGCCATATTTGATTTGTAATTTTGCGGACGTAAATCTATGTATATGTGCTGTGCATATTCCTCAGGTGTGTATTTGTGCCCTTTTATGTAAGTCTCTGTGTTAAAGCCGGTATGGGAGATGCACTCAATGTGGTAAAGATTTTTAGACATGTAGTTAAAGTATGTTTCTTGTGATTCTTTTCTTCCGTTCCAGTTAGCATCGTCATTAAGCCTCACCGTACGTCCATCTTTAAACCTGTCACGTACTTCCTCTATTGAAAGCAGATTGAAATCTTCATCCATCATGAATGCCGCAAATGTCGGATCCATCCAGATCCATTTGTGCAATGTGTTGGAATATACAGAGTTGATTACGTGGCAATCATCAATGTAAACCTTTGGAAAGCAAGTAACGTATCGGGATTTGAATCCCATTGCCAGATAACACTCATTTAAAAGCATTGCTAATCCTCTGCAATTCAAGCCGTTTCCACTTTTCTTGCAAGACTCCGTCATGTCTATTGCGTTATAAGGATACGGGTTTCCGTGCTGTCCGTCATGACGGATTGTGTTGTGAACCCAATACATAAGTTTCTCAATTTTGGAAATTTCATCTCCGTTGCCGGCAATGCTGTCCAAATTAAATTTCATCCTAACGCGTACAAGATTGCTGTCATCAGGATTGGCATAAGTAAAATGAAACTTTACGCTGTCGGGAGCATAAGAGGCTGATTGCTGTAAAATGTGCTGATAATCAGTTTTTTCTCTTAATACTGCCATTGCATCCTTAAACTTTTTCTCTCCCCTTAAAGAGGCAAGATCTTCATCTTTCATTGCCCAGCTGTAAGACTCGGTGCCATATTTTGCGACGCTGTCAATTGCGGAAAGCGCAACCTGCTTATTGCCAACTCTGGCGTTGTAGCAGGCCATGTTGTAATACATTCCGCTAAAGTCAAGTCCTTTTTCCTCCCGATAGTATTTTTTTATTCTTTCCGGCAGAGCATCGTACTTTGCATAAAAATCATTGTACTCTTTTGCAAGTGTCTTATAATCACGGCTTTTAGATTTGTCTTGCGTATTAACTGCGGTATTAAAAGCTTTGATTACTTTATCAAAACCTTGCACAGCCAATATGTCAATAGTCTGGTCTTTAACCGTTTGAGCCGTCTTATTTTGATCTTTGGAGTTCTGTGCGTTTGCCGTAAAAGGTAATATTAAAAGTATGACTGCTGTGGCACAACTTTGCAAAAATGTCTGTTTCATAATTGTTTACAGTTTATCGCTATTACAAAAAGGGGTTAGCGTATATTTACAACATCCCGGTTATTAGTTGATTTCTCAAAATTATGGCACAACAACTTTCTCTCCCATTTATAAGATTCATTACTGTATTTTGAAGCTTCATCCATTGCTGCAAGAGCAATTTTCTGATTCCCGATTTTTGCGTTGTAGCATGCAAGGTTGTAGTAAAGTCCGTACAGAATGTAGTCCCTGTCATCGCTGTAGTATTTTTTTACATTTTCCGGCAGTGCCTGATACTCTGCAATCATTTTATTAAACTCTTTTGCAAGCCTTTGATAATCGCGGTCATTTTCATTCATTAGTCTTGTTGTAAGCTTGTCAAACTTTTTAAGTTTTTTATCAAACTCCGTGCGGCATGCGCTGGAATTATTCTTATTATCAGTAAGTTGATAGTAAAAGTAATTGTTTTTTCCCGAGGTTGTATAATTTGTGTAAGCGTTCTTAGATGTAAGATTTTTTGCATTTGCCTCGGACGGATTAATTGTTGCAGGCACCATAACGGATGCTATTGCAATTGTGTAAATTAATGTACGTGTTTTCATATCTGTAATATTTTTATTTTTAAAGTTTTGCCCGATTTTCTCCTCTCCGCCTCATTTTTTCTCTCTGCTTATTAGACGGACAAATAGATTTTTTGTTGCAAAACTTTCCGGAAATTTTTACAGTATGGCTCTTGCAAACTTTTTATTTCATTGGGAATGAGTGCCTCTGCAGGAACTATTTGTGCATGCATTCCTTTTCATCACTTATTATGCGATATAGTTTGGAGTTTTGTAGGACTTCATAAATATCATACTTCTTGCCGTCTATTTTGATTGTCCTGTATATCAGGCGAATTCCGTGACTATAATCAACATACCAATTTACATGTTTGCTGTATGAAGGCTGTATGTTTTTCCCGTTTTCCATGCGCCATCCGTATATTGTCTCATACCTTGATATTCCCTCGGGAGTATAATCTTTTGCTGCAAATGAAGTTGAATCTCCGTCTTTAAGTTCTCTATAATAGTTGGTTTTACAAGATAATATTACATCCTTCTTTAGGCCGCTTATTATCTGTCCAAAGTGATAACCCTTTACTTTAAATAATGCATTTATTGCATTGTTGCTGTCCTCAAAAACGTATGGCTGGCAGTTCCTGTCTTTTACCGGCCTAAACGGAAACGGCTCAATTGAACCCTCTGCGGCATCGGCAATTTTATCAACTAAGTAAGCAGTCGGCAAAGAGCAGTATAGAGAGTCTGCTATTTCAATTGCTGCTTGCGGCGTCATTGGCATTCTTATAAAATCTTCATTTGTCCCGATAGTTAAATAATCCGGAAGTACCTGGATTTCAACACTGTGCTTGCGGCGCAGAATAGGAATGCTGTCAACAATATCTGTCGTGAAAATTATTTTTTTGAAATACTTCATTGAATCAGGTACGTTCCCCTCCAATATTTGCCTGACAATAAGGGAATCTCTGCGACGTATTCCGACAGGATTAATTGAAATATATTCCCCGCGCATGTTGTAAAAACCGACTGTGTCAAGAGATTTGATAAATGTCCTTCCTGTCTGTATATTGCTTGTATCGTGTGACTTGCCAATTGTTTGATAGTAGGGGACGGGTGCTCTTTGCTGACCAAAAATTTTTTTAGCCGGCACACATAAGATTAGTGCAATAAAAACCGTTGCTTGATATATTGTTTTCATCATTGGCGCAAGTTCGTAATTTTTAATTATAATATGATTGATAAATGCGTTAAATTTGAAGCTACAAAATCTATAACTATGATTTACCGTAAACTTGGCCGCACGGGTCTGAATATTAGTGCAATAGCTCTTGGATGTGAAGGTTTTGCGGGCAAGAGGGAAGAAGATGTCGTGAGGGATTTCGATTTTGCGGAAGAAGTCGGAATAAATTTTTTTGATTTATATGCGTCAAATCCCGCTTTACGCTCTAATCTTGGAAAGGCTATTGCCGGGAGGCGTGATAAATTTATCATTCAGGGACATCTGTGCTCTATCTGGGAGAAGGGACAGTACTTGCGTTCCCGCAATATAGATAAGACTAAACGTTCTTTTGATGATTTGCTTACCAGACTCGGGACGGATTATCTTGATGTCGGGATGATTCACTATATTGATTCAATCAGGGATTTTAATAAAGTCTTTGATGGAGAGATTGTTAAGTATGTCCGGCAGCTTAAGCAGGAGGGCATTATTCATTTTATCGGCATGAGCAGTCATAATCCCCAAGTTGCGCAAAAGGCTGTGGATGCGGGTCTTATAGATGTGCTTATGTTCTCTATTAATCCTTGTTATGATATGCAGCCGGCAACGGAAGAGGTGGAAGATTTGTGGGCCGAAGAAAATTATAATAATGCCCTGCAAAATATTGATGCTGATAGGGAGAAGTTATATGAAACTTGCGAACGATTGGGTGTTGGAATTGATGTTATGAAGGTTTATGGCGGAGGCGATATTTTGAATGAACTTGACTCTCCTTTTGGCAGGGCTCTGACTCCGGTACAAGCTATAAATTACGCACTTACAAGGCCGGCGGTTGCGGCTGTAATGTTAGGGTGCAAGAGTATTGATGAGATGAAGGCAGCAATTGCCTGGTGTACGGCTTCCGAAAAGGAAAGGGACTATGCTTCCGCAATTTCCACAATGAAAAAATATACGTGGAAAGGGCATTGCATGTATTGCGGTCATTGTGCTCCGTGCACTGCCGGAATTGATATTGCAAGTGTGAATAAATTTTATAACCTGGCAAGAGCACAAGACTCCGTGCCGGAGACCGTGCGCGAACATTACAGATTATTAGAGCATCATGCTTCTGAATGCGTCAAGTGCGGCGTATGTCAGACAAGATGTCCTTTTGGTGTGGAGATTATAAAGGGTATGGAAAAAACTGTGGAATTTTTTGGATATTAAAGTTCAAATAATTACATGGTTTTTGATTGTCGCCGGAGATTGTGCTTGCGCTTCACGCTGCGCATTCTCTTGCCGCTTGCCGCGGAGGCCATTGCAAGGCTTGATGTGGGATTAGTACAGCGGCAAAGTTTTGCCGCTGATTTTTTAATTTGCAAGTTAGCATCTATGAGCAAGTTCAAGATACTGACTTGCAAATTAAAAAGCCTGCCTTTTCTTTGAAAAAGCAGGCTAATTAGCTGATTGTCAGCCTTGCGGAGAGATAGAGATTCGAACTCTAGTGACGGTTACCCGTCAACCCGCCCTCCAAACGGGCGCATTAGACCACTCTGCCATCTCTCCCCGTTTGCGGCTGCAAAGGTATAAAAAACTGTTTATCCGCCAAAGAATAAACAGCGGCGGAAAGAGGGGGATTCGAACCCCCGATACAGTTACCCGCATAACGGTTTTCGAGACCGTCCCGTTCAACCGCTCCGGCATCTTTCCAAATTTGCTTCTGCAGTCGCGCTGCAATAGCAGCTGCAAATGTACAAAAAGACAGTGGTTGTATGTAAACTTGTTTGGTCTGCTTTTTGCGCATTTTTGCTAAAATATAAGAATGTTTGATTCTTTAAAGATGAAAAAGTTCAATCTATTTTTAGCGATAGCCGGATGTGAGGCAATGTTTTTTGCAGCTTTGCCGGCAGCGGCGCAGAATGTATCTGTCGTGAGCCGCCAGCCGCAGCAGGTACAAAGCTATATGGGTACTTATTATTTTACATTGCAGGCAACCAAAGCGGCAGATGTGCAATCTTCTGAGTATTATAGAGTTGTTGAGGTAAATAATAATTTTAAAGATTACTATACAAAGGGAGATCTGTTGAGGGCGAAGGGAACGGTGGCTTACTTGGATGCCGAGGATGATAACAATACCGTTTTTGACGGGCCGTTTGAGGCATATTATCCGTCAGGCAAGGTTTGGATTAAGCAGACTTTTAACAATGGTCAGAATAACGGAGAATTTACTGAATATTATGAAGGCGGCTTAATCAAGGAACATGAGACTTACAAGGACGGCGTGCTTGACGGAATTAAGACCACGTTTACGGAGAAGGGAGATACTTGTTACCAGTATGTTTATGATAACGGCAAGTTGCAGAATGATACCTATACTCAGTCTGGTGACGGATACTCAGTGAATTACAACGCTCAGACAAAGAAGCCCGTTTGGAATCAGGCCTCTGATGTTCAGGTGAAAAATCTTATGGATAAGAGCGGTGACGTCTGGAAGTATTACACTCTCAATGGCTTATACGTTTCAATAAATGTAAAGTACAGACATTATTACGGAAGATATTATGTTGTAAGTGTTTACATACAGAACAATTCTCCGGAGAATGCATACTTCAATTTTGATAGTGCATCAATTACGGCCGGAGGCGACAGGGTGAGGTTATTCTCTCATGATGAATATGTCCGCAGGGTGAATAACCGCCAGGCGTGGACCGCGTTTGGGCTTTCCATGGCAACCGTTGTTACTGCCGCAACTTTGGACGCGGCTATAAATAGTTCTTATTATAATGGTTGGGATAACTATTCCCCGGGCAGGGATTTTGCCCATGATTTTTCATCTTTTATTATTGAGGAGTCTGCCGTGGTAGGCAGCGTGTTGATTGCGGGGTATATGACAAATGAAATGATTAAGGTTCAGCAGAATAACATCGGCTACCTTAAAAATTATATGGTTGCACCAAAAAATGCGGTTAGCGGATATGCGCTTGCTAAATATGATCCGTCTGTAAATCAGATATTTGTAAACTTGCCAATTAACGGTGTGGTTTATTCTTTCCGTTGGAATACGGAGAATTTGCAGGACGCAGATGAGAGATAGGCGGTTATAGTCTGCGGAATTTCAGCAATAGAGAGTTGCTCACAACGCAGACGCTACTCATGGCCATGGCCGCTCCTGCAATCATCGGATTCAACAAAAAACCGTTAATGGGATAGAGAACGCCGGCCGCAATCGGAATGGCTATTATGTTGTAAATAAAAGCCCAAAAGAGGTTCATCTTTATGGTCCCGGTGGTTTTTTTAGACAGCCGTACTGCCTTGTATATCTTGCGCAAATCGGAAGAAACTATCGTCATCTTGGCAGCGTCCATTGCAATATCGCTTCCGCTTCCCATTGCAATGCTGACGTCCGCGCGTGCAAGCGCAGCGCTGTCATTGATTCCGTCGCCAACCATTGCAACAACTTTCCCGGCGCTTTGCCAGTCTTTCACAATTTGCTCTTTTTCAGCAGGAAGTACCGATGCTTTGACTTTAGAAATACCCGCCTCTTTTGCAATTATCTCTGCAGTTTGCGCATTGTCTCCTGTAAGCATTGCCACATCAATCCCGTTATTTTTAAGTATCCCGACAGCTTCTTTTGAGCTCTCTTTTATTTTATCTGCTACTGCAATTACAGCAAGCACCTCTCCATTTTGTAATGCATCGGATATCCGGATGTGTTGCAGGTTATCTGCTTCACCTGACTTATTTATCTTCCTTGCAAAAAATATTGCCGTTTTAGCCTCTTCTTCAAACTGTTCTGCGGCAACGGCAAATTTTGGGTCTATTGCGATGTCATTGTTTTTTAAAAGCGCAGGTGTGCCGGCAAAATATTTCACACCTTCTGCAACGGCGGAAATGCCAAGACCAGCATGATTTTCAAAATCAGTTATACTACTGTTTTCTGTAAGATTGTTATCAATAGTTTTTTCTTTGGAACAGCATGAAACCTTTGTGCATGTGTTCCCATAAGCCTCTGATATTGCGCGAGCTGCCGGGTGCGTAGACTTATCCTCCATGGCTCCTAAGATATGTTGAAATTTCTCTTTATCTCTTTCTCCCCATAATGCGTCTGTTACTTGCGGTCTCCCCTCCGTTAAAGTCCCCGTTTTGTCAACTGCCACAATATTAATCTTATGCGCTCGCTCAAGCGACTCTGCATCTTTAATCAAAATTCCCTCTGATGCTCCGCGCCCTATTCCGACCATAATTGCAGTAGGGGTGGCCAGGCCAAGCGCACACGGACATGCAATTACCAGTACCGTGACCAAAGATAACATCCCGTATGTGAAGGAGTTAGCTCCTCCAAAAATATTCCATGCAATGAATGAGACAAGAGCAATGCACATAACAACCGGCACAAAAATTCCCGCAATTTTATCTGCAAGTTTTTGAGAAGGAGCGCGGCTTCCTTGTGCCTCCTGCACCAACTGAATTATCTGATGCAGAATAGTTTTCTCTCCAACTGCCTCTGCACGGAAATTAAAACTTCCGCTTTGGTTAATTGTTCCTGCATAAACTTTTGCTCCTTTTTCTTTAAGCACCGGAACAGATTCCCCGCTGAGCATGCTCTCATCCACATAAGAAGAACCCTCCGTTACTTCTCCGTCCACAGCAACTTTCTCGCCCGGCTTTACCATCACTGTTGCCCCCGGCAATAATTTTTCTATCGGGAGAATAATTATTTTATTCCCGACAGGTTCTATTACGGTTACCTCTTTTGGCTGAAGTCCCATCAGTTTCTTTATTGCCGAGTTTGTACTGTTTTTGGCACGCTCTTCTAATGTTCTGCCAATCAGAATAAAAGCAATGATAACCGTTGCGGATTCAAAATATACGCTGCTTTCTAATCCGCGGCTTGTCCAAACGGAAGGGAACAAAGTGTTAAATACGCTAAACAAATATGCGGTTCCCGTGGATAGCGCAATCAGCGTATCCATGTTTGAAGAGAAGTGTTTTGCCTGATTCCATGCGTTTTTGTAAAAGTCTCTGCCAAAGATAAATAGGGAAACCGTAGCAAGTATCCACATGATATAGTTTGCATAAGGCAGGTAACGTCCGCTGCCCGGGGTGCCCTTGAAAAACATCCCTATGACCATTACCGGAAAGGCGATTATTACCGCCCAAATAGTTTTCCTAAGAAGCTCTTTGAATTTTTTTTTTGAGACTCGTCCAAAGCCTCCGGTGCTGCGCCTGCAGCATCAATAACCATATCATATCCGGCCCCCACAACCGCCTCTTTCATTTTCTCCGGAGTGACCGCCGCGTCATCATATTCAATTAATGCACTGTTACTTGCAAGGTTTACATTAACGTCCTTGACGCCTGGCACTGCTGCCAGCGCTTTTTGAACATGCGCAACACACATTGCACATGCCATATTCTTTATCGGGAATGTTTTCTTGTTTATCATAAGCTTTCAAGTGTACCATTAATCATAGACATCAATGAGGGAATCTCCAGATGCTGAGGACATTTAGGCAAACAAGCCTCGCACTTAGTGCACTTATCCGGACCTCCGCTCATGGCAAAAGCCTTGTGGAAAGCGTCTGAAAATGCCTTGGCTTTCTTCTTGTAATCATCCGTATTCTGAGCCTTCATGTCAGGCACATTTGAGTCCATAATCAGCTGATTATAAGTAGCAAAAACTGTCGGGATTTCTACGCCAAACGGGCAAGGCATACAATATCTGCAGGCCGTGCATCCGATTCTCTTAAATTTGCGATACTCGGCAACTGCAAGATCAATTGTTTCATAATCGGTAGTCGTAAGCGGCTTAAAACCGGTGAAGGTTTTTATGTTATCCTCCAGATGCTCCATGTACGTCATTCCGCTAAGGATTACCATTACATCGGAAAGAGAGCCTGCATAACGGAATGCCCATGACGCAACTGTTGCTTTTGGATTTGCTTTCTTAAATATTGCATCTGCTTCCGTGCTCAGAGATGCAAGCATCCCGCCCTTCAAAGGTTCCATTATTATACACGGTATGTGTCTTTTAACTAAGGCATTATAAATGTGTTCCGCATCCTGTCCGTTCCAATCCAGATAGTTCAATTCTACCTGAACAAAATCCCACGGATGTTTATCAATCAAATAATCAAAGAACGGCATATCTCCGTGGAAAGAAAAACCAAGCTGGCGGATTCTCCCCCTTTTTTTCTGTTCAACAAGGTAATCATACACCCCCATCTCTTCATAGACTGTATCATAGCCCTGACGGTTCTGTAAACTGTGAAGAAGGTAATAATCAAAGTAATCCACGCCGCAGCGTTGAATTTGTTCCTCAAAAAATTTTGGACCGTCTTCTTTAACTTTTACATTATATCCGGGCATTTTGTCCGCCAAAAAATAACTTTTTCTGGGATATTTTTTCAGAGCCGCGCCAATAACGCCTTCAGACTTTCCTCCGTGATATACATAAGCCGTATCATAATAATTAATTCCGTGAGCGTAAGCGTAATCCACAAGCTCCTGAGTCTTAACTATATCTATTGGAGCTTTCCTCCCTCCGTCGCCTGTGGTTGGAAATCTCATGCAGCCAAAGCCAATAAGAGAAATCATATCTCCATTCTTAGGGTTCTTTCTCTTGTCCACAAGTTTAATCTCACCCTTTTTAACTTTTTCCGGCAAATTGTTCAAGAGCGGATTGTTCTTAAAAGACATTGCAGCAGTGCCTACAAGTCCAAGCCCCATTATTTCAATGGCCCTGCGGCGGCTAATTTTCTTTCCGGAATTTCTCTCTTTGTCCATGCTATTAATCTTATTATTTTTTAATCTATAAAGACATCCTTTTACATCGTAAATTTAAGCAAAATTAATTTTCAAATCATCATGCCATGTACTTATTAAGTAAAAGTGGTATGAAATCTTTCTTTTCGGGCGTCCGTATCACTCAAAAAGAAAAGCCCGGTTTATGAGCCGGGCCTTTAGGGACCATCAAAAAATGTGGTTATGTAGGGTTATATTAAAGTTATCATCGACGGTCCCTGATTATTAAACGTTAATTGTTTGTCTCTTTAGTTTTTTTGCCTTCCTTGTCGAATGGAAAATTCTCTCTCATCTCTTTCTCTGTTTGTTCTTTATCATATATATTGTATTGATACTCAGAAAGAATCTCTTTAAGTTTCTCCATTTTCTTCTCTCTTGCGGCCTTAGCCTCTTTCTGAGTGCACTTAGGACCCATGCCGGACATCATCTTGTGATTTTTCTTAAATCCGGTTGTATCTTTCTGGTTCATACCTCCCTGCTGCATGTCGGGACGCTGACCGCCCATTCCGCCGGGACCCATTCCGCCGGGACCCATTCCGCCGGGACCGCCGCCCATAGGACCACCCTGGAAGCCTTCGTTATCTCTATTATCGGAACTTGTCTTGTTTTTACCTCCTGATAGAACTTCTGCCTCCGCAAGGTTAACTTTGTATACTCTCTTGTATTGTTTGTCCGTAAGTTGCAGTGCTTGTTGCATTCTGTCTGTTTCCGCTTTTGCAATTTGCTCTGCAGTCATGACTTTAGGAGCGGTGCCCATCATATGATGGCCGCATTTTCCGTGCACTTGTGTTGTGTCTTGTGCAAATGTAGCCGAGTACACTAATGTAAGACCAATTGCAAGGAGTGATATAAAAATCTTCTTCATTTCTATTTAATTTTCTTGTTCAGACATTAGATTATCAAATCCTGTGCGAAAGTAGACAAGAGAAACTTTTTTTTTAAATAATTTAGACAAACAAGAAGATTTTATCTACAAACAAAGATTTATTGCGCAAACGTTCTTTTTCTTAGTCCCATCTCTTTTCCCTTCTCCTTCATAAGGGCAAGAGCCTGCTCAAAATTATTCTCAATTACGCCGTCCAGAATGGCGTTCTTAATATATTCCTTAAGTTCTCCAATCTCTTTACCTGGCTGAATATCAAAATATTCCATTGCTACTTCTCCGGTAATAGGATTCTTGAAATTGCGCAGCGCATCTTTTGCTTCTACCTCAACAAGTTTCTCACGCACAAGCTGAAAATTCTTTTTGTGTTTCCTTACAATAGCATCATTTTTTGAAGTAATGTCTGCCTCACACAGCGTCATCAAATCATCAATATCATCACCGGCATCAAAAAGCAAACGCCTTACTGCTGAATCTGTTACGGAATCTTCCACTAGTGCTATCGGACGCAGATGCAGTCTGACCATTTTCTGAACATACTTCATTTTTTCATTAAGCGGCATTTTCATCTGCTTAAAAACTCCCGGTACCATTCTTGCCCCCATAAGGTCATGACTGTGAAATGTCCAGCCCGTCCCCTGTTCAAATTTTTTTGTTGCAGGCTTGCCTATATCATGAAGCAGAGCTGCCCATCTCAGCCATAAATTATCTGTATGCGGACAAATATTATCTACAACTTTAAGAGTGTGCGCAAAATTATCTTTGTGCCCTTTACCTTCCAGTGTTTCAACTCCCTGCAAATTGCTTATCTGAGGAATAAATTGGGGCAGCAGCTCCGTGTCCTGTAGCAGCTGCAGCCCGACGGATGGTTTGGAAGTCATCAAAATTTTATTGAGTTCTTCTGCTATTCTTTCTCTGGACAGTATCTGCAATCTCTTTTTATTTTTTTTGATGCTCGCCAAGGATTCGGGCACAATCGTAAATTGGAGTTGAGCTGCAAAACGAATTGCGCGTATCATTCTCAATGGATCATCCGAATATGTAATATTAGGGTCTAACGGTGTGCGAATTAGCCCATTCTGAAGATCCGCAACTCCTCCAAACGGATCAATCAAATTTCCGTAATCTTTCCTTTGCAGGCTGAATGCCAGCGCGTTAATTGTAAAATCTCTCCTCTCCTGGTCCTCTTTTAGAGTCCCGTCTTCAACAATCGGCTTTCTGGAATCAGCTCTGTATGACTCTTTTCTGGCCCCAACAAACTCAACTTCCAAACCGTGATATTTAAGCATTGCGGTTCCAAAGTTTTTAAATACGGACACTTTGGATTTTACTTTTTTTGCAACGCCCTGCGCAAGTTCAATTCCGCTCCCTTCCGCCACAATATCAATATCGGTGCACGGTCTCTGCAAGAAACTATCTCTTACGTAACCTCCAATGACAAATGCTCTAATTCCCTGTTCCTCTGCGGTTTTGCTGATGATGTCAAATATTTTGTTCTCTAGAAAATCCATTTAAACTTTATTAAACTATTGTGATGGTACTACTGCGCAATATATTGCGGCACATCTTTAATGAAAAGATATTTTCCCGCCTCATTATTGTATTCGCATGCAAATGTAGCAACTCCGTTTGTAATTGCCAGCCACTTCACTTTTAGTATAATGGCATACTTCCAAATCTGCTCAAAAGTTTTATCAGATATTTTTACATCCGGTGCCTTGCACTCTACAATCATTTGAGGTTCAAGCTGCTTGTTGTAGCAAACAATATCACAGCGGAACTTTACGGAGCCTATCTTAATCTCAGTCTCGCTCATCATAAGGGACAGAGGCCAGCCGCGTTTCCCCTGCAGCCATTTAATAAAGCACTGCCTTACATTTTCTTCCGGCGTGAGCGCCACATTTTTTTTTCTAAGCGGATCAAATACTTCCATAAGTACAAAGATAGGAATTTGCCATGAGAATAAATTTGTCTAATTTTGGCATGCGGCAGTTGCCCTAAATATAATTTTATGGCGGTACAAAAAGGGGATAAAGAGGGAAGCGTTAAAAAGTTTGCCTCCATTATGACGGACATAAAGAGCGGAAAATTCCGTCCTGTGTATTTGCTTATGGGTGAGGAGCCCTATTATACAGATGTAATACTTGGCGCGCTTGGTGAGTGCGTGTTAAGCAGTGAGGCGCGTGATTTTAATTATACCCTTGTTTACGGTTCCGATACCGATGCTGGACAAATTGTCTCATTGTGCAGAAGGTATCCGGTTGAGTCTCCAAGGCAATTGATTATTGTTAAAGAGGCGCAGCAGCTCTCTTCTTTGGAGCCGTTGGAGGTCTATTTGAATTCTCCTGTAAAAGAGACGGTTCTGGCTCTTGCGTTTACCAACAAAACAGTTGATAAGAGAAGCGGATTCTATAAGAAAGCAAAGGGTGCTGCTGAAATATTAGAGACTTTTGCTTTGGATGACTGGAGAATTCCGGAATGGATTATAGACCACGTAAAAGATAACGGGTATGAAATTGACCGGGATGCCGCCCAGTTAATGGGGCAATACACAGGAAACAGTCTTAGAAAAATTACTTTGGAGATTGATAAACTGTTCAAGGGTATTGACGGTAAGAGGATAACATCCAAAGATGTGGAGGTGAATATTGGAATTAGCAGAGAGTTTAATGCATTTGAATTGTGCAAGGCAATAGGGGAGAAAAACAGGCAGAAAAGTTTTAGCATTTCGGAGGTTTTTGGAGATAACCCAAAGAAGTTTCCAATTCAGATGACTCTTGGCGCAATGTTCTATTATTTTAATCAGCTTCTAAAAGTGGAGGCAGTGCAGATGAA
>DAIRSJ010000018.1:0-2026 GCA_036804445.1 Candidatus Egerieousia sp. | reverse complement strand
TTTACTTTACGACAACTCTCTTAATGCGTTTTGCTATAGAAGTGAAAATCTCATAAGGAATTGTATCCAGGATTTTTGCAAGATTTTGAGCAGTAGGTTTTTCTCCAAATATTGTAACTACGTCTCCAACTTTTGCATTCTTAACGCCTGTAATATCAATCATGCACATATCCATGCAAATGTTTCCAATTGTAGGAACCATCTTTCCCTTAAGCATGAACTTAGCGTTTCCGCGTCCAAAGTGACGATTAATGCCGTCTGCATAACCAACAGGGAGTGTGGCTGTTACAGTAGGCCTGTCAATCTTTCCGTGGCGGCCGTATCCAACCGTACCGTCTGCAGGAACCAAATGCTTAATTTGAAGAATCTTGCATTTTAAGCTCGCGACAGGTTTTACATATTTCTGGTTGACTGCACTAATGCCGTAAATACCAATTCCCAGACGGACCATATCTTTTTGATACTTGCTGAATCTTTCAATTCCGGCAGAGTTAAGAATGTGGTGTATTGGTTTGTATCCAATTGCCTTGTCAATTTGCGGAGCCATCTTGTCATACAATTCAATCTGTCCCAAGGTAAATTTGTCCCATTTTGGTTCATCAGAAGCCGCAAGATGTGAATAGATGGATTTAACTTTTATCTCCTTGTGAGCTTTAAGGAATTTAAGAAGTGCAGGAAGTTCGCTCTCCATGAAGCCAAGTCTGTGCATTCCTGTATCAAGCTTAATGTGAACAGGATAGCTCTTAACTTTCATTGAATTTACTACAGTATCAAACTTTTTCAAAGATTCCAGATTTGGGATGCCCGGCTCCAGATTGTTTTGAATCATCTCTTTGTAGTAATCGGTACCGGTGGTCAGAACAAGTATGGGTTTCTTAATGCCTCCGTTTCTAAGTTCAATTCCTTCTACAGGATGAGCGACAGCAAAATAATCAGCTCCCGCTTTGGTCATAAGCTTGGCAAAATCTACGGCACCGTGTCCATAAGAATTTGCCTTGATCAGAATGAGCAATTTAGTGCTTGGTTTCAGTTTGCTTCTGAAATACTTGTAATTATGAAGAGCAGCCTTGTAACTTATCTCCATTTGAACAAAAGTCTCTTTATCCATTATTTTATTTTTAAGAACGTTCACTTAAACAGCCGCAAATTTATAAAAAAATGTGTTGCGTTATCTGTTAAAAGCGTTTCTTAGTGGTTGAAAAACAGCTTTTTTGCAGGTGCGCGGTTATAAAGAGAGAAAGACTTTTGGTGTTTATTTTACTTTATAAAAATTTACGTACCATTTGTAAAACTCTGTAATTCCCTTTAACAGAGGAGTATTTGGCTTAAAGCTATAATCTTCTTCCAAGAGTTTTGTGCTTGCATACGTTGTGAACACATCTCCTTTTTGCATTCCCGTAAATTTCTTAACAGCTTTTCTGCCCGCAACTTTTTCTATTGTGTCTATGAAATCCATAAGTTCAACTGGGTGACTGTTGCCGATATTGTATATAGCATGCGGCGTGTTGCATTGTCCTTCCAATACTTTTACAACGCCTTCAACGATATCATCAATATAACTAAAATCTCTGCTTAAATTTCCGTTGTTAAAAACGCGTATAGGCTTGTTTTCCAATATGTTTTTCATAAATTTCCATGGTGCCATGTCAGGTCTGCCCCACGGTCCGTAAACGGTAAAAAATCTTAGTCCGGTGCAAGGTAAATGCATCTGATGAGAATAGACATAAGCCATCAGCTCGTCGGTTTTTTTTGTTGCCGCATAAAGACTTTGCGGGTCATCCACTCTGTCATCCTCTGAGAATGGAACTTTTGCGTTGTTGCCGTATATGCTGCTTGAACTTGCATAGACAAAATGTTTCACTTTGTACTTTGCGCACAGATCAATGACATTAAAAAATCCAAGCAGATTACTCTGAATATAAGCGGCCGGATTTTCAAAAGAATATCTCACTCCGGCTTGAGCCGCAAGATTGCAAACTTTCTGAAAATGAGATTGTTTGAATAATCTGTCGAGAGCCGCATAATC
>DAIRSJ010000017.1:3199-28437 GCA_036804445.1 Candidatus Egerieousia sp. | reverse complement strand
GAGAAAAATATGAGATTGGGTATGAAAGCGGTAACGGATTGGAAATTTTAAGCACTGATTCTGATTTGACTGTTTACCAGTTAAGCGCATTCTTTACATTTTTTGTACTTATGCAATATTGGAATTTGTTCAACGCAAGAGCTTTAGGAAGTACGCATTCTGCGTTTTATAAAATAACGGACAACAAGTCTTTTCTGTTCATTACCTCAATTATATTATTATTGCAGGCAATAATTGTAGAGGTCGGAGGGGATGTTTTTAGGACGGAATCTCTTCCTTTTGGTTTACTGCTCGGCCTGTTTGTTGTGACTTCCTTAGTTTTATGGTTTGGAGAGATTAAAAGGTTTATTGCAAGGCGCAATGATAAAAAAATGACTACTTAAATTTATATAAAATGTACACTTCAGAATTAGAATTTAATGTAAGATACTATGAGACAGACCAAATGGGGATTGTCCATCATTCAAATTATATAAGATACTTTGAATGCGGGAGAAGTGATATGATGGCAAAACTTGGCGTTCCGGTTGATAAGATGGAGTCTGAACAACATATAATGTTCCCGATAGTTTCTATAGATGTCCATTATAAAGCCCCTGCAAGATTTGGAGAAAAAATCAAGGTTGTTACAACGCTAACAAAATGGCCGCTGGCAAAATTCATTGATGAACAGAGAGTTTTTAATGAACGGGGAGAGTTGCTATCTTATGCAACGGTTATCATAGGAGTTATTAATTCCATTACAAGAAAACCGACAAGGGTGCCAAAGACGGTACTTGAGAAATTGGTGCCTTACTACCAAAAAGAAGACCGGATTGGGTTGTAATAAATGCTATAAATTGGTATTTTTGCCCCGCGAATACAACATCTATTTATTAAAAATAAAGTTTAAACAATAATATTATGAATCATCTATTGATTTTTCAAAACTTCGGATTGCCTGAAATCCTGGTTATTGCATTGGTAATTCTTCTGTTTTTTGGAGGAAAGAAAATTCCTGAACTTATGAAGGGACTCGGAAAGGGGGTAAAGAGTTTTAAAGATGGTGTTAAAGGCATTGAAGATGAAATAAACACAAACGATGTAAAAGGCACTGTCAACAACATCAAAAAGGATATTACCGATGACGACAAAATGAACGGCAGTTCATCTCAAAGCAAAGGTAATACAACCCAAAATTAGTAAAAATCATATTCTGTCTTTATTATGGCGGAAGGAGACATGACATTCTGGGAACACCTTGATGAATTACGCAAGGTTATATTCCGCCCAATCATTGTTCTGATTGTGCTGATGTGTCTTTTATTCACTGCAAAGACATTTATTTTCAATAATATAGTATTTGGGCCCATTGATAATGATTTCATATTGTATCGGGGTATTAATTACATTCTGGCGTTACTGCACCAGCAGCCTCTTCCTGATTATAAACTGCATATCATTAACATAGACCTTCCTGCCCAATTTTTCATACACGTAAGCACCACCTTTTATGTCTCTTTGCTGATAGCAATGCCGTATCTCTTTTATGAGTTGTGGACATTTGTCCGTCCGGCATTATATCCAAAAGAAAAACATGTGGTTGAAAAAGCCTTCGGCTTTGCCGGATTGCTTTTTTATACCGGAGTGCTGGTTGGATATTTTCTTGTATTCCCTTTGACACTCAGATTTCTGGGGACATATCAGGTAAGTACGGATGTAATAAATACGATATCGTTGCGTTCATATATAAATATGTTTGTTTCAATGATATTAATAATGGGAATTGTGTTTGAATTTCCTATTCTTGCAGCTATCCTATCAAAGATTGGAATTATTAACAAGCAGATGCTCAAGAAGTACCGTAGGCATGCGTTTGTGATTTTGCTTATTGTTTCTGCAGGCATTACGCCGTCCGGAGATCCTTTTACGTTGTTTGCGGTAGATCTCCCTTTATACGCGCTGTATGAAATAAGTATTGCGATGTGCAAGAGCAAAAAGGAAGATGAAGAGGATACAGATTCGGATGATGAAAAAAATATGAAAATTGTTGAAAACAGGAGAGTTAAGTGATTTTATAAAGAGGGGGGAAGAGATGATTACAGTAACAAATTTAACGGTAGCGTTTGGCGGATTTACGCTGCTGGATGATATAAACTTTCATGTTAATGATAATGATAAAGTAGGATTGGTAGGGAAAAACGGCGCAGGCAAGTCTACTTTGCTTAAAATTATTCTTGGAGAACAATCCCCGTCAAGCGGTGCCGTACTTACATCAAAAAATTTTAAGTTCGGTTACCTGCCGCAGCAAATGGAACATGCTAAGGATAAGAGTGTTATGGAGGAAACGCTTCAAGCCTTTAATTCACTCTTTGACATTCATAAGAAAATAGAAGAAATCAATATTCAGCTTGGCAGCAGAACGGATTATGATTCCGAGGCCTATAAAAAACTAATAATAGACCTTAATAATTATACGGACCGTTCTCTTATGATGGAAAGCGAGCCGCCCAGAGTGCAGGCAGAAAGAGTGTTGCTGGGTCTTGGCTTCAAAGAAGAGGAGTTTGAAAGGCCAACAAGTACATTAAGTCAGGGATGGAATATGAGAATAGAACTTGCAAAGGTTTTGCTCTCAAAACCTGATGCGCTGCTATTGGATGAACCAACAAATCACCTTGATATTGAGTCTATTCAGTGGTTTGAAGATTATCTTAAAAACTTTAAAGGTTCTGTAGTTCTCATTTCTCACGACAGGAAATTCCTGGACAATATCACAAAGAGAACTGTCGAGATTATGCTGGGCAAAGTTTATGATTACGATGTGCCGTACAGCAAATATAAGATTCTACGTAAAGAGAGGATGGAGCAGCAGAGGGCCGCTTATGAGAACCAACAAAGAATGATTGAAAAAACGGAAGATTTTATTGCTCGCTTCCGTTATAAGCCGACAAAGAGTAATCAGGTTCAAAGCAGGATTAAAGCTCTGGACAAGTTGGACAGAATTGAGGTTGACTTGGAAGATACCAGCACTTTAAACGTAAAATTTCCGCCTGCTCCAAGGAGCGGAAATGTTGTTTTCAAGTGCGATAATGCGCAAGTTGGTTACGGAGAAAAAATAATTGTGAACAATGTTAACATAACTGTAGAGAGAGGGGAGAAAGTTGCATTTGTAGGGCGCAACGGAGAGGGTAAAACTACACTTATGAAAGTCATTATCAATCAGTTATCCCCTATAACCGGAAGTGCGGCTTTGGGGTACAATGTTAGCCTTGGATACTATGCTCAGAACCAGGAAGATATACTTGATAAGAACGACACGGTGTATGGAACATTAGATAAAATCGCCGTAGGAGATGTGCGTACCAAGCTACGCGATATACTTGCGGCATTCCTGTTTAGAGGAGAGGATATTGACAAGAAAGTTGCCGTCTTAAGCGGTGGTGAGAGGGCGCGTTTGGCCATGGCTAAACTTATTCTTAAGCCTTACAATCTGCTGGCGCTGGATGAGCCTACAAACCACATGGACCTTCTTAGCAAGGATGTTCTTAAGCAGGCGTTGCTGAGTTATGACGGAACTTTAATAATAGTATCTCACGATAGAGACTTTTTGGACGGTCTTGTCGGTAAGGTTTACGAATTTAAGGACGGGCTCGTACGTGAGCATCTTGGCGGTATTCAGGCATACCTTGAGCATAATAAGGAGGAACGTGAAGTTGATGAACACAAAGAAGAGGCAAAGATAATAAGGGATAAAAAAAACGCGAACTCCGGTGCAAAAAAATCAGAAGAAATAACAGGTGTTAATACTTCTTGCGAACAGTTAGACTCCACGGTATATTCAACTAAAAAAACTGATTCCCAACAGTTTAGAACGGAAAGCAAAGAAGCGCGGAAAAAGAAAAAAGAGATCGAGAAGTGCGAAAATGAAATTGCAGATCTCGATCATCAACTCTCAGAAACTGAAATAGAACTTTCAGCCAAACATACCACGGAAGAACTAACTAAATTATCAGAGGAATATCAAAGAATTAAATCTATGCGTGACTCCAAGATGGAGGAATGGATGAAATTAAGTGAATAATTATTCTAGTATTGAGTTTGCTGAGGGTCAAAGTTTGTCCATCCATTCATCCAAGTATCAGTCGGTCCGGAGAATGCGCCAATGTAAGTCACTTTATCAAAGCTATTTAGCAATGCATCCGTAAATACCGCGGCATTTAAAAGCGGGCTTCCAGCCTGAGGCGCATATTGCTCGGAAGAGGAAAGTTTTAGCAAAGAAAAATCAGAGTAGTATTTGTCGCTAGTCATTGATTTAAAGAAAGTACTTGAGAATGACTCTTTTGTGGCATCAAGTGTGTTGCCGTTGTCAGAGTACTGATCCAGAAAACTTTTGTTTTTATCACTTCCCAAAATAGAGCAGGCGGCTAATATTACATTATTAATTTTAAATGTACCGGCAGTTGCAGCACTCTGTGTAGCAGAGCCTTTGTCGTTTTCTATAATAATCCCGACAGGATAACCCGCAATTATAGAATTAAAACAAGACATGTGGCTGTTCCTTCTAATCTGAATTCCTGCCTGAAACTGTCCGAGCCTTGAACCGTTATTAGGGTTCATTCCGTTTCCGTTAATGTATGTAGATGTATTTGCAAATGAGGCATCTTGCACGGCAGGACCTATGATTGTCATATTGGAGAACACACATGATGTGAACGGAGCAGCAGTTGTACCGTCTGCATTATTATCACTTTCAAAGCCGTTTGATGCAGACTGGTCTGCAATCTTTGTATCTCTTATTCCAAGACAAAACTGGACCCTTCCGGAGAAACCGTTATCTGTATCGAATTCGTCATCCCATCCTTTATAAGCAATTAGGTATTTGCAGTTTACACTGCCGCCAAACCATTCAAACGAGTCATCATTTGAATATGAAACCTGAACGTGGTCAATCTTTGTACCGCTTCCTACCGATCCCATTGTAAGACCGTTAATTTCCTGGTCCGTTGCAAACGGATAGCCTGCAAACTCAATTCTGCAATAACTAAATACTCCCGAATTATCTGTATCGTCACTGCCGCCGTGTTTGCTTCTCGGGCCACCCTCAATAATCATTTCCGTTTGATTATTCTTGGCTTTTCCGCAAATTATAACTCCGCCCCAATCTCCCGGCTTTCTGCTTCCGGCGGGTTGTGCGGAAGTAAATACAATCGGCTCAGAAGCAGTGCCTTGTGCAATGATTTTACCGCCTCTTTCAACTATAAGTGACGCCTTGGTTGCCTTGTCGCCTTTAATTATGGTTCCCGCGGGAATTGTTAATGTAGAACCGTTTGTAATGTAGCACCAACCCTTCATGGTATATGTTCCTTTTGGAAGAGTATAATTTCCATTTATTTCAAATTCGGCATCTCCGTTTCCAAGTTGCGTCTTGTTGACAAAAAGGATTTTATCCAAATTATCCGTTGGCGTAACCGGAGTGTCTCCGTTTGAACTTTTGCTGCAGCTGCTAATTGCGATACTAAATAAAGACACTGTCGCAGCAATACATGTCATTAAAATCTGTTTTCTCATAATCAATTAATTTTTAAGTAATTAATACGTTGTTTTATTATGTTTTATATTATGGTCATTAAATATATTATCTCATATTTTCCGCTAAAATTTCACAACAACGCCTGCAGAGAATTCTCTCCCCGGCCTAAACTTTTTTGTGATCTCTTTTCTGGAAACAATTTTGCCGCTTTCATTTGTGTATTTGGGAAACTGACAGAATTCCGCATATTCGTTAAGCATATCTTTTGTGCTGAGTTTTAGTTCAACATGCTTCCCGACAGTTTTGCTTATAGAAATATCAATTAAGTTGCGCGGAAGCTCATACATATCCGGGATATTGTTGTCTATTGTGCCGCCTGCGCTAACGTCCGTTTTTCCGATCCCCACAATTCTTTTTCCGATTCTATTATAAAGTACTGCTATTGATAGTTTTGCCTTTTTGTATGAATAAAATAAACCCGCATTAATCAAATAGGGGGACTGCCCCTCCATCGGTCTGTTGTGTTCCAGACTGCCGCTTGAGAAATTTACGCGGCTCTTCATCCATGCTGCATTTAGTGAAACATCAAGATTTTCAGCACCAAGAAAGCCAAGGTTCTTTTTGACTTCCGCCTCAATTCCGTACAAATTGGCTTTGTCTGCATTCTCAAATGTATAAGTGTAACTTCCGCCGGCATCCAAAAAGGTTGTCTCAATGGGATTCTTAAAATGTTTATAAAATACTGCTATTGAGACGATTTCTCCATTTGAAGGATACCATTCATATCTTATGTCTGCGTTGTGTATGTACGCGGCCTTTAAGTCAGGGTTTCCTTTGATATCGCTAAATAAATCAAAATCATAGTAGACGGATGATGATATCTCTCTAAATTCCGGCCTGTTGGTTGACACCCCGTAAGCTGCGCGCAGAAGATGATATTCATCAAAAGAATATGATGCGTTAACGGAAGGAAACGGCCTGCTATATGTATATGTTTTCTTTTTAGTATCGGAACCAGTTGTGCGCGTGTAACTTATAAGGTCCATTTTATAATACTCATATCTTGCACCGGCATATACTTTAATCTTATCCAGATTAAACCCGAATCCTGCATAGCCGTTTAACGATGTATTGTGTCCTTTATAATTATCTCTGTTATCTGAATCATCGTATAAGTAGAGTTTGTCATTGCCAAAGTTTTTTTGCTGCATTATATCATTAACGACATCTCCATACTTAAAATCAGCCGGTAAATTTGAAGTAATAAATCTATAATAATAATCCTTTGTGTCGTATTTTCTATCTCTGTAATCTCCATATATTCCTGCTTTTACCTCAAGTATATAGCCATCGTGATTCTTGTTGTTAATTAATGATTGAGAATAATTGACTCCTGCAGAACTAATATTTTCATGCAGTTTTGTTGAACATCTTTCAATGTCATTTTGGTCTATGCCCATCTTGCCGTAGTATGGATCTCCAACCAAATCATTTTGCTCTCTGTTTATAATCCTCCTGTCCGGCTGGATCCTATCCGCGTAAGAATATCCTGCCTCCCAATCAATTTTGCCGTTTAAAATATCATGTACACCGGAAATCTGACCGCTGTAAGAATTTCTTGTATAACGGTCATATTCAAACTTCTCCTGCAGATATAAGGAGGAAATATTCTGCCATCCCTCTCTTTGAGTGTACTTTGATGTTGTAATCTTGTTAAAAATATTTCTAAAATAATATCTGCTGTTGCTCCTTATGTATGCAAAGTTTAAAAGAGCTCCGATCTTGTTACTCCTGATATACTGATTGTCAGAGTATTTATATAAGTACTCGGGTTTATCCTCTATCTTGTTGTAAACTCCAAACCTTGAGTTTTCCATGTTCAGATATGACTTGGAGGAAAGGCTCCGGTTAAGTGAACCAATTATCGTAAACTCTCTGTTATTTTGCAGTTTAAAAGATTTGCCAAATGAGGCTGAAATTCTCTGGTCGGGCAGAGGGCGGCTCTTTTTTGTCTTCCAAATCTTTGCATTGTTATTAATATCAATAGGACCGTTTCCGTCATTGTTGCGAATAAAGTCATGGAAGTGGGCAGAAGTGTTTATGCCGCTGCTGTAAGAGATTGAAAACGGATTCTCCTCCGGTGTATCTTTTGTGGAAATTTTTACAAAACCTCCGGAAAAATCTGCCGGAAGTTCAGGAGAAGGGGATTTCACAATCATGATATTTTCTATTTGCCCCGCTGGTATTATATCAAATGAGAAAGATCTAGTATCAGCCTCACTGCTGGGTGTTGAAGCATTGTTGATCCATACGTTGTTATACCTTTGAGACAAACCTCTTGCAATAATAAATTTATCATTGATAATAGAAATTCCCGGGATTCTCCTGATCACTTCCCCCGCATCTCTATCCTGGTTATTGGAGATGGTTTTGCCGGAAACACCACTCACTACTGCATTGGTTGTTTTCATTGCCTGCACAACGCCGATATCTCCTCCCATTCTTTTTACTCCTTTAACAACCAGAGCATTAATTGACTCAGCTGTCGGGACCATACTAATGACTATATCCTTTGCCCCGGCCTCCGCTTTAAACAATATGGTCTTATATCCCATCATGGTGACTGACAGGGTAAAGACTCCCTGGCGGTTGATTGGAACATCAAATACTCCCTGTTCATCTGCAACAGAGTAGAACTTTTTATTTTCTGTCACGACAGTTGCTCCGGCAATGGGAACACCTGATACGGAATCTCTTATAACACCTTTTATATGGTAAGAGACATTTTGTGTTTCTGCAAAAACTGCAATTGCGCTTAGTATGCATGCAAGCAATACTAATCCAAAAACGATAAATTCTCGCTTAAATGTTTTAGAACTATAGATATTCTCGTCCATCTGTTAGTTGATTTTACAGATGCAAAGGAACACCTCAATTATTACATGCCCGTTACTGTAATGTTATGTGCAAGTAATTAAAATGTAAAAAAAGTATTACAAGAGATATTAAAAGATATTTTTACGGCAAGGGAACGGTACAACAAAAACTATTTCTTTTTAAGGAAAAAGTCAAATTGTAAACCGCTTGGTATGCAATTGTTTACGGAAATTGTTCCGCCGTGAATTATAACTGCGTTTTTAACAATGGAGAGTCCAAGGCCCGTGCCGCCCGCTTTGCGGGAACGACCTTTATCTACCCTGTAGAAACGTTCAAATAAATGTGGCAGGTGCTCTGTTTCAACGCCGACTCCGTTGTCCCAAAATGAAAAGAAATACTTATCCGGAGTCTCTTTTATTAACTTAATATTTATCTCAGTGCCGGACGAATAGGCTATTGCATTGTTTAATAAATTGCTGAATATGGAGCGCAACAAAGAGTCATTCCCGTACATAACCAATGGTTTGCTCTCCAGATTTGTAAGGGTGATTTTCATTTTTTGAGGTACCGTTGATATTAACATCTGATTTGCCGCCGCAACTTCTTCCCTGATGATATTGCTTAAATAAAGTCTCTCTTTTTTTATCATATCCGGTGCCTCATCCATACGGGTAATAGTAGAGACGTCTTGCAGCAAAGAACTAAGCCTCCGAGTTTCAGAATAACTCTTGGCAAGAAAATCATGCTTCTGTTCATCACTCATATTAGGATTACGCAACATGGTTTCCAGGCAAAGACTAATGCCGCTTACAGGAGTTTTCAACTCATGATTTATGTTATTTGTAAGCTGCTTCTTAATTCTGATTTTTTCCTCTTCCTCCCGCATTGCCTTATTGTGCTGGAATTCAATTTCCTCTGAATCTTTTCTTATACGCCCTATAACCAGTACGGCCATAAGACTCAGCAACAATGTCATGCCCGCAATAAACCAAACAAAAGAGTGGCCCAGACTAAGTGTTTTTTGCAGTGAGACCGAGTAGGGCAGGGCGCTTCTTACAATGTAGCTGTTCATTGTATTCTTCCCGACAGATATTCTATGTTCTATTTTGGTTGCGGAATAAAAATAATTTTCAGAGGTTGTTTTTGATAATCTCCTAACAATAAAGCTGTTTCCGCTTTTCATTGCATCTCTGAACTCCGGTCTGGAGGAATGGTTCTGCATCTGACGGGATTTAATCCCCTCATAAGAATCATAAAGAACCCGGCCGTCCGTCTTTATAATTGTGATGCGGATGTCCGGATATATTCTCTTAATATCTTTAAAACTGCTGTCCAAAGAATTGAAGAGTCTCCCGTCCGATTGTTCATAATAATAGCCCGGCTTATTTCCCAATGTCTCCGCAACATGCTCATTTACACTTTGCAGAGAGGCATTCATCAAATCCTCTTTAAACCTTTTTTCACTTGAATAACGGAAAAAAACAAACACTGCTGCAGATATCCATATCACGGACAGCAGCAATACAAACATTAAAGTCTCACGCACCTGCTTGTAGTTTTTCCGTGTTTTCATCTTGTAAATCAGATTATTATATTACTAAATGGACTCCTCAAAAATATATCCGTATCCGTAGCGGGTAACAATACATTTTCCGTATGGCTCTATTTTCTTGCGCAATCTTGTGATTGTCACGTCTATAGTACGGTTAACAACTATTACGTCATCTCCCCATATTTTTGATAAGATTTCATCTCTGGACAAAACTTTATTCTTGTTCTCCAGCAGAAGAACTAAAATTTCAAACTCCTTCTTTGTGAGTACCAGTTCTTTACCATCTACCGTACATGTCTTATTATTCAGATTGATATGAATAGTTTCATATTCCAAGATGTCATTATGAATGTCCGTGTTTGTAGTAGTCCGCCTCAAAACGCTTTTTACACGCGCAAGTAATGTCCTGATGGTAAAAGGCTTAGGAATATAATCATCTGCGCCTATATTAAGACCTGCAACCTGGTCGTCTTCAGTGTCTTTTGCGGTGCAGAAAATGATTGGAATTTTTGCTGTTTCAGGCCTGGACTTTAATAATTGAGCCATCTTAAATCCGTTCATCTCGCCCATCATTACATCAAGCAGAATAAGAGAGTATTGCACTAATTCCGTGACAGGTTTCTTAAGGACTTCTTCAGCGCTGTAGGCTGTATCCACGTTATAACCTTCAACTTCCAAGTTAAATTTGATACCCTGACAAAGAGTAGCTTCATCGTCTACAACCAATATTTTAAGTTTATCTGCCGCCATATATTTTCATATAAACTCCATAACAGTCACAAATTTAGAAATAAAAAGCATGTTGCGTTTTATTATTACGCAACTTAACATAGTAATAATGATTTTGTAATGTTTAAGCCTTTCTGAACTCCTGACAGATTATGGCAGTTGCGGCTGCAACATTAAGAGACTCTGATGTGGAAAATTCCTTGCGCAGTTTAACATTGCCGTCTTTTCCATATGACGGAATATATAATTTATTTTCTGCGGGTATCAGATTTTCTATTTCTTTGGAGATTCCGAATGACTCGCTCCCCATAATTACCAAACCATGTTTTTTTGCGCAGTTTTGGTTGCTTCCATCCAGGAAAGTTCCGTAAACAGGCAACCCGGCATCTTTAAACTCTTTTACTGCTTCTGCAAGCTTGCAGTATATGACTGAGGTTCTGAATATTGCGCCCATAGTAGCTTGTACGGTCTTTTGATTATAAAGTTCAACGGTGTCTTCTGATGCAAATATTGCGTTAATGCCGTACCAGTCTGCAAGTCTGATTATTGTACCAAAATTCCCCGGGTCCTTTACACCGTCGAGACCTAAACATAGGGGAAATTTTTCATTATGATGTTCACCTGCTTTATTCAACAGGGATGCTGCAAAGGCTTTAATTTCAAATTGTTTACTTTGTTCAACTACGGCCAGAACAGGTGAAGGCGTGGAGAGTGAACTTATGCGGGCCATGCACTCATCTCCAATCTCAGAAGATTTGTAAACCGCGCGGACATTAAAGTCAGAGTGCAACGCCTCTTCTACAAGTTTTTCGCCCTCAACAACAAACAACCCCGTCTCCTGCCTAAACTTTTTCTGCTGGAGAGCGCGAATATCTTTTATTTGTTTGTTTGAGAGCTGCATGAAGCAAAGTTAATAAAATTATGATGCTGCCCTAAATATAAGACGGCGTCTTAATTTTAATATCCTAATATTTTTAGCATGCTCTTGTAAGATTGTTCCTTGCTAAAAAGTTTTGTGAAGTATTCGCCGTGCTCATCACGGTCTATAATTACGTGTTTCGGAGCCGGTTGCAGGCAGTGCTGTATTCCGCCGTATCCGGCAATGGACTCCTGATATGCACCGGTATGGAAGAATCCTATATATAAAGGTTCCTCATCATGCCGGCCTTCAACGACCGGTAAGAATATGGCATTCGCATGCGCTTCCGCATTGTAATAATCTTGTGAGTCACATGTTAATCCACCCAAGAAAACGCGCTGATATTCACAATTCCACTTATTGATAGGAAGCATTATAAATCTCTGTTTTATTCCCCATGTATCCGGCAATGTGGTCATAAATGAACTGTCAACCATGTACCAGCGCTCTCTGTCGTTCTGCTGTTTGCAATCCAAAATCTGAAAAATAGTTGCCCCGCTTTCTCCAACCGTAAAACTTCCAAATTCTGTGAAAATGTTTGGTTCCGCCACTCCGCGTGACTTGCAAATTGTCTTAATTTGAGAAATAATTTCTTCAGTCATGTACTCATACTCATAATCCTGTACTAGCGAATTCTTGATTGGGAAGCCGCCGCCAATGTTTAAAGAGTCAAGAGTAGGACACATTGCGCGTAAGTCACAATAGACATTTACGCACTTGGCCAGCTCATTCCAATAGTATGCATTATCTCTGATTCCGGTGTTTATAAAGAAGTGCAACATCTTTAAAGTAAACTTATTGCTTTTAGATAATTTCGCCTTATAAAATGGAATTACATCTGAGTATCTGATACCAAGCCGGCTTGTATAGAATTCAAATTTTGGCTCTTCCTCGGAGGCAATGCGTATGCCAAGTTTGGCCGGAACCTTTATATGTGCGTCAAGATCATCAAATTCGCCAAGGTTATCCATGACAGAAATGATATTTTTCCAGCCGCCGTTTATTTTTTCTGCTATATTATCAATATAAGTATCCTTTTTGAAACCGTTGCACACAATAGTCATATCCTCTTTTAACTTCTTCTCATAATACAGAGAATCAATGAGATTAATATCAAAAGCAGATGAGGTCTCCAAAAATATATCATTCTTAAGAGCTTCTTCCAAAATGAATGAAAAATGGGAACTTTTTGTACAGTAACAATAGTTATAAGACCCTTTATAGTCAACCTTTGCCATGGCCACGTTGAACATTCTTTTAGCTCTTTGAATTTGGCTGGAAATCTTAGGTAAATAGGTGAGTTTCAAAGGCGTTCCGTACTGCTCAATGATATCCATCATCGGAATATCATGAAAAAACAGATTACCCTCTTCTACTCTAAATTCGTCTTGCGGCCAGTCAAAAGACTGTTCAACCAAATCAATGTACTTGTTTTTCATTTTAAAAATGTAAGTGAGTTACTTTAATAAAAAATTGGCAATCCAAGTCACTCGGATTTAAAACGCGGGGACAAATATATTTATAATTACAAATGATTGTTCATACTCTGTAAATTAATGTAAGCATATTATTCCCTACAGGGCAGTTTTCATCTTTTTTGTCTAAATTTGGGGCTTATAAAGGCAAGTTAAGCATTTGGAGTACTTTAACTCACATATCACAAAGATTACCAGGCTTTTAAGGAGAATAATAACTCCCGGCGCTATTGCATCGGCTGCTCTCTTCACATACGCAGTATTGTTTTCTTCTTGCAGCATGACCAGGGTAATTCCGGAACATCAGAGCCTTTTGAGAGGCAACACAATTGAAATTATTGATAACGGAACTGATAACGGTCATTTGAACAGCAAGGAAAATATTACTGACCTTCAGAAATATATTAAGCAGACTCCCAACACCTCTTTGTTCGGCTTCAATCCGTTTATAAATCTTTATAATTCAGGTGATGGCAGCGGAAAAGGATGGGATAGGTTAGCTAAGAAGATAGGACAGGAGCCGGTGATTTTTGACCCTGATTTAGTTGAAAGTTCAAAGACAAACATGGCTAACCATCTACAATTTAAAGGTTATTACAATAATAAAATTGCAGATTCAGTAGAAACAAAAAATAAAAAGACAAGAGTAATTTACTATGTGGCTCCCGGAAAAAGATATTTGATTGACAGTATTGCATATAAAATTAAAGATACTGCTCTTTATAGAATCATGCTGGCAGATACTTCAAATAGCTATATTAAGAAAGGGAGCATACTTTCAGAGGATATTCTGGAAAAAGAGTCTGCAAGAATGTCTCTGGTATACAGGAACAGCGGTTACTACGGATTCACAAAGAATTATTTCTTTTACACGGCAGACACTTTAATGCACAACGGCTTTGCGCACCTGAATGTAACGATAGAAGATTTCACAAGGAATGAGACACAAAAAGAGGCAAAACCTCACAGAGTGTTTACTTTTGATAATGTATATGTAATGCCTACGCGTAATTTCCAGCGCAGGATGAGAATGCCAAAACTTGTTGATTCTATTGATATTGCAAGTAAAGACAGTATTATCTCTGTAATACGCTCCCAATTAGATACCGTCAAGTACAAGCAAATATATGTTATTGGACGCAGAGGAAAAACCGGAAGCACTCTATTGTTGCGCAAGAAAGTGCTTAACAGAATGAACATGATTGTTCCCGGCTCAAAATATAACGCCGACGCAGTCTCAGCTACCTACCGCAGATATAGCGAAATGGGCCTTTTTTCCAGTGTAAATATTGGTTTGACGGAAACAGATTCGTCCAAGGTAAAAACAGACATAAAGCTTACAGCCAACACGTTACAAGGATACAAAGTTAATTTGCAGGGCTCCACAAATTCAAACGGCCTGTTTGGAGTTTCCCCCACATTTTCCTACTACCATAAAAATCTATTCAGAGGAGGCGAACTTTTCTCCGTAAGTTTTATGGGCGATTTCCAGTTTCAGCCAAACAGCAATGTTCACTCAACCGAATTGGGCGTAAGCACTTCACTTAGTGTTCCGAATTTTCTTTTAGCTCCCGACAGATGGTTCCAGAATGCAGTTGTTCCGCGCACGGAATTTATATCCTCTTACAGCTATCAAAAGCGTCCGGAGTATACAAGAAACATTCTGTCTGCAAGTTACGGATATACATGGAATGCCTACGGCAAATGGTTCTTTAAGGCAAATCTGCTTCAGGCAAACATTGTTAAGCTTTATAATCTGGATACGGCTTTCTATAAAAAACTTAATGACCCTTTCTTGCGCAATTCATATAAAGACCACTTTGACATTGGAGTAGGGGGAAACGTCTATTTCACCACAGACGCATCCACAAATCCGGCCCGCAGTTTCTTCTATTTTAGATACTCCGTTGATTTGAGCGGAAATCTGATAAGTTTGTTTGACAATAATTTTGCCACGGATGGTGCCGGAGAGAAATTGATATGGAAGTCTCCTTATTCTCAGTATTACAAGATGGAATTGTCATCTGTATACACCATAAAGATAGGACAGAACAAGAACCACATGCTTGCAATGAGAGTGCTTGGCGGAGTGGGACGCGGGTACGGAAATTCTTCCGTTATGCCATTTGAAAAATTATTCTGGGGAGGCGGAGCTTATGATTTAAGGGGCTGGCAGCCAAGAACTTTGGGTCCCGGTTATGCGCAATTGGATACTGCATGGAGAATTTCCAATCAGACCGGAGACATAAAACTGGAGTCAAATGTGGAGTACAGGTTTCCGGTATTTTGGATATTGCGCGGGGCTGTATTTGCAGACGCAGGAAACATCTGGACATTTGACAGAGGTAAAGACGACGTAACAGGAAAACAAACAGATGAGGCCGGAATCTTCAGAGGCAAAAACTTTTACAAACATATAGCATTAGATTGCGGAGTAGGACTTAGAATGGATCTTAGTTTTGCGCTGCTAAGATTAGACCTTGGTTTTAAAACATTTAACCCGGCCTCATCAGAATGGATAGGACCGGGCAAATGGTTCAAACATAATAATTTTGAATTCAGTTTTGGAATAGGCTATCCTTTCTAACGGTCTTGCCAAATTCTTTAATCTTATTTTTCAAACTTCAGATATCCAAAATATTCAGGTCTGTGATAATCGGGTCTGGGTGTACCGATTGGGTTCCATGTCAAATAATGAGCTTGCGGCATTGCATCTCCGCACTTATATACGTTACCCATTACTCTCTTGCCTTTCAAGTCTTTAACACCATTCTCGCATATTAGTTTAATAGGTAAAACAATTACCATCGTCCAATCATAAACCTCCTGTTTATCTGCGCTCACGCAAACATCGTCGTCCTTAACTTTGTTTCCGGCCAAATCATTTTCCTTATCTATCTCTCTAATACCAAAAGCCTTATTCCCCAAAGTAGAAAATCTGCGTATAAGTTTTGTTACCTCAGGCTGAGCGTTATGCCTGTTCTTTCTCCCTTCTCCCATCCCTAGCAAGCCATGTCCTATGCAATTCATTTCCAAATTAAAATAGAGAGAATCATTCAGATTATCGGAAGGTTTAATAAAAAATTCCATACAATCATCCGTCCATGGCTGCGAGTTTTCATCTTTATCAAATACAGCTTTTAGTGCCGTCTCTTTAACATTATATTGTATGTAAATATCTGTATCAGTATACATTATCTTAAAGCTCGCGACAGGTTTGTAATCTCCGTTTGCTTTTGGCCAATTGACCACATCAACTGCACCGGATGATACCTTTTCACTCTCAAACTTTTTATTGATTTGCAAAAAAGTAGGGGACTCAGTTGAAAATTTAACATGTTTCACCTTATAGGTTTTACGTACAACTTCTTTATCTGCATTCAATGCTTTGTTCACAGCCCCGTTGTTTTTTGTATTCATATTAATCTGGTTATTAACAACATTAATGCTCCCTGCATTCATGTTTCCAAAAGGAAGCAGTGCCACAAGGAGCATTAATGGTTTTACTATTCTGTTCATAAACAACCTATGTGTCAAAAGAAAAATCCGTCGGGATTAAAATTTATATCTCACAAATAATTCAATTGCTTGATATTCAGCCATGCCGAGTTTATCAAATATTACCGCGGTGTTGTGATTTCTCTCCTCTGCCCTAAGCCAGAATTCACGAGCATCCGACCCGGGGAACAACGGGTAGTCTTTCTGAGACTGGTGACGGAAAATGGCATCTCTTTTAATTTTAACCTCTTCCGGGCTCAACGGAACAGCCATCTCCTCCTCTGCGACATCCCACTCCTGCCATGCGCCTCTGTACATCCAAACTCTGCAGTCCTTAAACCAAGACTCTTTCTTAAGCTCATTGCAGGCAGTTATAACCGCCTGGAAACAAACTCTATGTGTGCCATGCGGATCTGACAAATCGCCCGCAGCAAAAATCTGATGAGGTTTTACTTTTTGAAGCAGTTTCTTTACGATTTCAACATCTTTTCTCCCAAGCGGATTTTTCTTTACGCCGCCAGTCTCATAGAAAGGCAATGCAAGGAAATTTACATGACTCTCCGGAATTCCAAGATAACGGCAGGCAGAACGGGCTTCTCCGCGACGGATAACCGTCTTTATCTCTCTGACAATCATTGGGTCAGCTTCTCCGGGATGCTTCTTTGCAAGAGCAGCCTTAATGTTAGTGAAGAGTTCTTTTGCTTTTTCATCAGAGAAGCCAAACAATCCGGCGCTCTCTCTGATAAAGTCCAGATATCTTACAACATCATGATCAAAGACGGCTATATTTCCGCTGGTCTCATAAGCCATATAGATATCATGTCCCTGTTCTGAAAGTCTTGCAAGAGTTCCTCCCATTGAAATCACATCGTCATCAGGGTGAGGGCTAAATACTACAACTCTCTTTGGATAAGGTTTTGCACGCTCCGGACGGGTAGAGTCATCGGCATTGGGTTTTCCTCCCGGCCATCCGCTGATAGTATGCTGCAAATCATTGAAAACTTTAATGTTAATCTGACTGGCAGGCCCTTTTGTGGTAACAAGGTTTGACATCAAATTATCATTGTAATCTCTGTCTGTAAGTTTAAGAATTGGCTTGTTCAATTTTCTGCAAAGCCAGAACACCGCCTTTCTAATAAGATAAGGAGTCCACTCAACTTTATCGGTCATCCACGGAGTATCAATTCTTGTAAGTTTAACGGATGCCGCATTATCAATAAATATGTGTATGTTCTTATGTTCCTGAAGATAAGAGGCGGGATTCATGCTGTCTACATCACCCTCTACAAGTGCTTTCACTGAGTTACCGGAACCTTCTCCCCAAGCCAGGAAATAAATCTCCGCAGCTTTAAGAATTGTTGCAATACCCATTGTAATAGCATAATAAGGAACATCCCCGACACCAAAGAAATCGCTTGCCGCCGCAACTCTGGAGGAGTAGTTAAGCGCAATCATTCTTGTCTCAGAGTTATACGCTGAAGCCGGCTCATTCATTCCCATATTACTGGTAATCAAGATGTCTATACCGCCTGCTTTTGCTATTTCATCCTCAAAACCCTTGCAATATTTCTGGACATCGTCCATCTTATTGCTTTTTATATAATGGACATTCTTTGCGGGAATATCTACATCATCAACAAGGCATTCTTTAATAAATCTGTAATGACTCTGTAATTCATTGCGGTCCAACGGATAGAAATCATCCATATTAAAAACCTCAATATTTTTGAAGCTTAGCCTCTTTGCTTTTACGGCATTAATCATCTCATCATAAACTGCAAGACACGTAGAAGTTGAAGCAAGTGCAAGAACAAGATTTTCTCCCTTCTTTGCTTTCTCATTTGATTGTTTAATAACCTCATCTACAACAATCTTGGCTGCATCAGCTGCCTCATTGAAGATGGTTACCGGTAATTTTTCATACCTCTTTGAAAAACTTGACGTTAAAAACATTTTGTATTGTGTTTAATAAATTTCTTTTTTCAGACAAGCCGCTGTTTTAAAACAATTTGCCGTCTATTATTTTAATGCGTTTCTGAGATTAACAAGATCCTTTACTAAAGGTTCCATTAGACTTAAATTCAGCATATTGGCTCCGTCTGATTTTGCCAGTGACGGCTCCGGATGCGTCTCCATAAACAACCCGTCCGCCCCAACGGCAAGCCCCGCCTTTGCAAGATGCGGAATAAGCCAAGGTTCTCCGCCGGTAACTCCGCTCATTTGATTAGGCTTCTGCAATGAGTGCGTAACATCCAGAACCACAGGAAATCCAAACTTTTGCATTTTTGGTATTCCTTTAAAATCTACAACCAAATCATCATACCCGAAGGTTGTTCCTCTCTCCGTTAATATCACTTTATTATTTCCTGAATCCGTAACCTTCTTTGCAGCAAATTGCATGGATTCAGGAGATAAGAACTGTCCCTTTTTAATATTTACATATTTTCCCGTCTTTGCCGCAGCCTCCAGCAATTCTGTCTGCCTGCATAAAAAAGCGGGAATTTGAAGCATATCCACATCATAAGATGCGGCAAGCTCGGCCTCCTGGACACTGTGAATATCTGTAACTATAGCAATATTTAATTCTTTTCTGATTTTTTGAAGTATAGAAAGAGCCTCCTTGTCTCCGATTCCGGTAAATGAAGAGATACTGGAGCGATTAGCTTTTTTGTAAGATGCTTTAAATATGAAGGGCACCTGATATTTCTCCGTAATAGCTTTAAGCTCTTTGGCGATTTTAAATGTAATCTCCTCACCCTCAACCACGCAGGGACCGGCAAGAAGAAAGAACATTCCGTTTTTGTAATCCTTTACATTCTCTATAGCTAAAGGTTTCATACTTTTTTTGTTTAAAATTATTATGTAGAAACAATGTTACAAACTGCAACCGGCCACAAAAGAGACGCAATAAGCAGGCCGCTCTGTTCAACGGCCGCAAAGTTACAAAATATACTTTATAAAAACAGAGTAAAAAGGGTGTAAAGGCTAGTTTAACCTAATTAAAGCAGAATATGTGATTTCTATTATTATGATGAAATTAAATACGATAGATGTAAATAAAACAATGTTTAAAAGTTCAATTAAAATCAAACCATTATATTGACAAATTAATATTTATATTTTGGCCATAACCGTCTGATTCTCTGACGGATTTCATCTTCTTTCTTATTCTCCCCCGGATCATAAATTTTTGTGCCGCTCATTTCTTCCGGCAAAAATTCAAGATCGGCAAAATTGCCTGCATATTCATGCGCGTACTTGTAACCGTCAGAATATCCAAGCTCTTTCATAAGTTTGGTAGGGGCATTTCTTAAATGCAGCGGAACAGATAAATCACCTGTCTGCTCAACGCAAGCCGTTGCTCCGTCAATAGCCTTAATGACGGAATTGCTCTTTTGGCTGGTTGCCAGATAGATAGCACACTCCGTAAGTGGAATGCGTCCCTCCGGGAGTCCAATCTGCTGGACAGCAGAAAAGGTGGATTGCGCAAGAAGAAGCGCATTTGGATTAGCAAGGCCAATATCCTCTGCAGCAAGAATAACCATGCGTCGTGCTATGAAAAGGGGATCTTCACCGCCCTTCAACATTCTTGCAATCCAGTATACTGCAGCATTCGGGTCAGAACCGCGCATGCTCTTAATGAATGCGGAAATGATATCATAATGCTGTTCTCCGTTCTTGTCATACATTGCCATGTTCTCTTGTAACCTATTGGTTACTAGTTCATTGTCAATAACAAGTGCCTGAACGTTTCCGGTTGAACTTTTGCCGGGTTTTGTGTCAAACTTTGCACGTCCGCCTGCAGCAGAATTTATTTCTGCAGAACCTATTGCAGACGCCTCATAAGTGCTTGTAATTACCTCCAAGATATTCAGTAATTTGCGGGCATCACCTCCGCTATATCTGAACAGAGCCTCTTTCTCTTTGACCTTAATATTTAGAGTCTTAAGGTATTCATCTTTTTCAAGCGCACTTGTGAGCAGTGTATCTAAATTCTCGACAGTAAGTTCTTTTAGAACATAAACCTGACATCTGCTCAAAAGCGGGCTAATCACCTCAAATGAAGGATTTTCCGTAGTTGCACCAATAAGAATTATAGTGCCATCTTCAACTGCTCCCAGCAAAGCATCCTGTTGGGACTTGCTAAAGCGGTGAATCTCATCAATGAAAAGAATAGGGGTCTGTCGGGAGAATAAATTTTTATCCTTGGCTTTTGCTATTACTTCTCTAACTTCCTTAACTCCTGAACTTACAGCGGAAAGTGAAAAGAAAGGTTGATTGAGCTGTTGGGATATTATGTATGCCAGCGTGGTTTTGCCGACTCCGGGAGGGCCCCATAAAATGAAGGATGAAATATTCCCGGTATCAATCATGTTGCGCAAGATGGCGCCCTTGCCGACAAGATGTTCTTGTCCAACGTATTCATCTAAGCTCTTGGGTCTTATACGCTCCGCCAGCGGGATTCTGTTTCCTGCAATATTTACATTTTCCTCACTCATCCCCACAAAGTTAATCTTTTTTTTGCTGCTGCTTTTTTGCTTCTACTTCCAAATCACATTTTCTACTTTCCATTTATCCTTAGGTGCAGGATTCTGCGCAGGATAACCTATTGGGATTACATTCAGAGGTACCAGATTATCAGAAAGTCCCAAGATTTCTACAAGCTTGTTGCAGCGCTCAAGATCCGGATAGAAACCCGTCCATACGGCGCCTAATCCAAGGGCATGGGCTGCAAGCAGTATGTTCTCTGTTGCGGCGGAACAATCGTCAATCCAGAAATCTTTTCCGCCGCCCGAAAGCATCTTTTTTTGATCTCCGCAAACAACGATTGCCATTGGTGCTTTTGCCGCCATTCCTGCATTGCGCAGATTCGTTCCTATTTTTGTAAGCAGCTCTTTATTAGTTATTACCACAAACACCCACGGCTGTTTATTAACAGCAGAAGGGGCAGCCATTCCGGCTCTTAAAATCTTCTCTATTTTCTCTTTTTCAACGCTCTTTTCCTGATATGCCCGTATGCTTGTGCGGGTCATAATGCAATTAAGTATAACTCCGGCAGAATCGCATTTTTTTTCATTTTGTGCATTTGATGCAGCGGGCATCACTACAAGCAAAGCAATTGCTAACATTAAATTTTTCATATCCCTAAATACTAAAAAAACTATTTAACATAATATAAATTGTATGAATTTAAAACTGACGCCGTCATTAATTAATAACGGCGTCTTAGTTTTAAATTCATATCACTCTTTTAAAGACGTAGATTTTTTTTAGTTAATCTTCATGCCGCTTCATCTGGCGGATAATCTTGTTAATTATGCTCTGAATATTCTCGTCCGGCTGTATGATATTGTAACTTCCCCAGAATTCCGGATCTGAAAAATCATTAACACGCTTTGACAGGATATCCCTCATGTGAATTTTTCTGTCTTGATCAAGTTTAAGGCCGGCCGGATTATCTGTGTCAGTAACAGCAAGTTCACCGACTATAGTATATTTGTTTTTCATCCAGTGATGCTTGTATTTAGCGCTAAATTTCAATTCCATCCTGGAATAATCAAACATGTACTTTTGGCCAACCTTCTTATAATTAACCTCATACGTAGCATCCTCAACCTTCAGCGTGGCATCAACCGGTTTCTTGCGAATAAAATACTTCCATGCATCATTTGTAACATCAACATTCATGGAGAAGGTTGCCTTAAGCAGCGCAAGTGTCTCACTGTCAATATAAAGCTCGCCTTTATACAAACACTCTTTTACAACGCTGTCCTTCTGATTAAATTTGAGAACATAAATCTTGTGGTTATTCTCAATAATTGGGCTACCAAAAGAGAAATCATAATAATCCGGTGCGGACAGCGCATCAGTCCCGATAAACGGGTATTTCATTATGTCTGTGTACATTGCAGAAAGCGGCCCCCCCTGCAATTTCATAATGATTGTATCATTTACATTGGAATTTTCATTCCCCCTACCCTTGTAAATAGCAGCATTATCAGAGGCAAAATTATTCGTATAAGACGCTTTTTTAATATCCAGAACTGCCTCATTCATAGATGCATACTTGCTTCCTTTTTTTACAAGCTCGCGATAGAATCCCAACATGCCGCACGGTTCATTTGAATAATTTTTCTTAATGTTTGACTGTGAAAAAACAAGATTAAACAAACTGAGCGGATCGTTAGGATGAATGTAAATAGATGAAAGCTTGACAAATGACTCAACCATCCTTATGGTTTTTACTTTGCCTTGCGGAAAATCAGAAACACAAATACGTACGGTACTATAACCTAAATAACTAACCTGGACAGAATCCAATGCATTAAATTTACCTGTCGGGATTTTGACAACAAAAACTCCGTCAGCATTAGTGACATTGGAAACAGTTGAATTTAAAAGAGAAATGGAAGCATAATGCAATGGCTTTGCGGTATTGTTATCCAAGACGCGGCCGGTAACCTGGATGTAACCTTGCGCAAACAAATTGCTAACATTGCCCGCACTCAACAAGAGTGCAAGCAATAAAATTGATGTACCCTTAAATTTTTTCATGTTGTTGTTTCCTCCAATGCGAATATACAATTTTTCCCGTACAAAATAATGCCTACATATCCAATATGACGGCGTTATTTTAATAGAGTAACAACGTACACAAATTCCGGACGGTAATTGCGGTTAGATTTGAGCCAGCGGTTGTTATCAAAGATACCAACCCGGGAGGTGTCAACGGCGTTAACGGAAGCTACGGATGCCTCTTTGCAGAAGTCTTTGTGAGTAAGAACGGCACACGGAGCGGCTGCGCGGACTGCAGAAGAATCTTTCAGATTAAGCGGTCTTACGGGACGGTGAAGATCATAAATTACCTCCACGCGCGGGGCAAGCGTGTCTGCATTGTAATATAGAGAAATGTCCCTCATTTCCGGAATCGTGCGCAAAGAGGTCATTGTTATATTTGTCTGATACCCGACCACTTGTCCGATATAAGGCAGAACGGTTATCTCCGCAAAAACCATCAAAACCACTGTAAAGTAAAGAAATCTAAGCGGTTGCTGCCGTCTAATACAGCGGACCATAAAGGCAAAAATTATATATATCCCGATAGCTATTTTTGCCATAAGGCTGCCGGATATTGTCCCTTTGCTGTAAAGAAGTATATAGCAGGCGATTGGAATTACAGATACAACTACCGCAATAGCCCAGGTATTCAAATTAAAGAGTAGTTTTCCGTTCCTCCAGGATAATTTACTGTTACTAAATATCTTACCGTCGCGACCAATAACACTGTCCTTCACTCTCCACAAGCCATTCTTTACACATGCCTGCCAGTACATAAAAACATAACCGATCAGGTATGAGGCTGGTATAAGCAACGGCAACAGATAACGCTTTTTCTTCTCCGGCATTGCAGAAAGGAGTACAAGACTGATTACCATCCACAAAAGAGGCATTAAATACTTTTTGCTAAACTCCTTATAATCAAAATTTCCTGATGATTTTTTATCACAGTAGTCTGATAACCCAATGTCGGCGGCATTAATTTTATCCCGGCTAAATTGAGACAAATTACTCATTGATAAATCTTTTGCTCTGTGTTTCCAATAAGTGAAAAAAAGCGCGCACATAAGCAATACTCCCCAGATACCCGTCTCAAAAGTGAACTTATAATAGTACCACCATGGTCTTGTATGGTAACTTGTCCATGCACTTGTCTCTTTACCCGCAACACTCAAAAGGTCCTGTTTGTCAAATATGTACAGATAAAAATACCAGCTACCTCCAACTATAATACATACAAGTATCATCATAAGTATTGCCGGCCATGTTTTGATTTTCTTTGATTCAACCGTTTGAATTTGAACGTCTATAACTCCGCCCGTCACTTTAATTTTATCCTCGGAACCGCTGCTTTTCAGCTTGTAATTCACAAGAAGTGCGGCGCCTATAAACGGCAGAAGCAGACCATAATAGGATGTCGGGCCTTTGCTCAGGAAAGAGAGCCCGAAGAGGATTCCTGCAAAAAGCAACCTGCCATATAAGTGTTTAACGGAATCTTTATGAGAATCGCCTGCTGATGCAATACTCTCATTATCAATATTTTTTGTATGAAAAATTCCTTTGTAAAGAAAATAAATACCACCCATTGCAAATGCATGACAATAAATATCCCATGAGGCCGTCCTCCCCATAAGAATAACGCTATAACACGTTAAAAACACTAAAGATGAGACAAATGCAAGCTTTCTGTCGCGAGTGTAATCCGCCCACAATAAATAGAAAAATATTACCATCATTGTTGCGGCAAGTCCGGACATCGTCCTTTGAGCTGACACGCTGTCCGGCGCAACTATCTCTGCCACAGCTGCCAGCCATGTGGGAAGCGGTGGTTTCTCAAAGCGGGGTTCTCCGTTAAGCGTGGTCTTAATCCAATGCCCGTCATACACCATTTCCCTGGCTGTCACAATGTTGCGGCACTCCATGATATCCGGCTGGATTGAATTGTTGTTTACAAAAAATGCAAAGAAGGCAACTGCGACAAGCACAAAAATGTTGAACTTGTCACAATGAACCTGCGGCAGCAGGAAGTTATGCATGTTTGATTTAAAAATCATTTTGCGTGCGCAAATATACGTGAAAACAATCCACTTGATGATTATTCCATATTTATCTTGTTATCAA
>DAIRSJ010000017.1:1174-3099 GCA_036804445.1 Candidatus Egerieousia sp. | reverse complement strand
ACACAGTCCTCAAGTAATTATTTTACTAAATTTGCAAACATATATGAGCAGAAAAAGGAATAATGAACAAATAATCATCCCAAATGTCACAATGGAGGCTGTTGCCGCAGAGGGAAATGCGCTTGCGCACGTGGACGGCAAAGTACTTTTTGTACCAAAGTGTATTCCCGGAGACATTGTGGATGTGCAACTTACGCGTAAGAGAAAATCTTTCATGCAGGGCTTTGTTGTAAAAATGATTAAACCGTCTCCAATGCGCGTGGAACCCTTCTGTCCGCACTACGGAATTTGCGGCGGCTGCACCTGGCAGGCACTTCCCTATGATAAACAGCTGGAATTCAAGCAGCAGCAGGTAGAGGATCAGTTAATAAGAATAGGGCATTTGAAGCTCCCGACAGCCGGTAGTAGTGTCACGTCAGGCACTACCCTACCCTCTCAGAAGGGGAGTCCCCTACCTCAAAACGACAATGTATCCGGTGCACAGTCATACATAATGGATATAATGGGCTCCGCAAAGACACAATATTACAGGAACAAACTGGAATACACGTTTTCAAATAAACGCTGGATTCTGGACGGAGAAGACGTAAACACTTTGAGTGACACTGACCGCCTGGCTCTTGGCTTTCATATTCCTCAGATGTTCAGCAAAGTGCTGGATATCAAAGAGTGCAAATTACAGAGAGAGCCAAGCAATTCAATAAGACTTTTTGTAAAGGCTTATGCAATAGAGCATAAAATGAGTTTCTTTGATATAAGGGAACACTCCGGACTACTGAGAAACCTGATTATCAGGACATCCGGCACAGGAGAACTGATGATGATTCTTGTTGCGGGTGCATGCAAAGAGAGCCTTTCATACAAGAAAAACACGCAGCCCCCTACTCTGTCATCACAAGAACAATCTGCTCTTGAGGATCTTATGACGGCAACGTGCAATAAGTTCCCGGAAATCACTTCCATGTATTACGTTCTAAATGACAAAGGTAATGACGCCATCGGAGATTCTCCGTGCATTCATTTCTACGGGAAAGAGTTCATTACAGAGGAAATGGAAGGAATCAAATTCCGCATCGGACCAAAATCATTCTATCAGACAAATTCGGAACAGGCCTACAAACTTTACAGCGTAGTGCGGGAATTCGCCGACCTTAAAGGAGACGAGGTGCTCTATGACTTATATACCGGCACCGGAACCATTGCTCTGTTTTTATCCAAGCAGGTTAAAAAAGTTGTTGGTATTGAATATGTAGAAGAGGCCATTGCGGATGCAAGAATCAATGCTCAGGCAAACGGAATTACAAACAGCACGTTCTATGCCGGCGACATGAAAGATGTTTTGAATGCAGAATTCATCAAGCAAAACGGTCATCCTCAAATAATTGTATTGGATCCGCCAAGAGCGGGAATCCATCCGTCGGTTGCCCGGGTGATTTTGGATACGGCGCCTGAAAAGATAGTTTATGTGAGCTGCAATCCGGCCAGTCAGGCACGTGATTTACAGATCCTTGCATCAAAATATGATATTGTAGCCGTTCAGCCGGTTGATATGTTCCCGCATACGCAGCACGTGGAGAATGTTGTAAGTATGAGACTTAAGAAGGAATCGGAATAGTAATAAAAGCGGAAGTGATATGGGAGCGAATAAAAATACTGTAAGACCTGCAAAATTAGTCAAGACAAAAAAAGCAAAGTCAAACACAAAAGCAAACGCAGGCACAAAAGAAATTGCATATACGGACAACATCTGTGCCCCTGCAACCGCCTCAGGAAGAGGAGCTATCGGGATAATAAGAATGAGCGGCCCGGACGTGATTAAGATTGCGGACAGCATTTTTTCCCCCGCCACCCCCACAAAACATAAGCCCCTATCGCTTTTACGTTCAGAATCTTACGTAATGCGTTATGGCGTAATTTATGAGGAT
>DAIRSJ010000017.1:0-1074 GCA_036804445.1 Candidatus Egerieousia sp. | reverse complement strand
ACAAAAAGTTAAGCATATTTTGGATGAAGTACTTGTGACCGTTTTCCGCGCACCGCACTCATACACAGGAGAAAACTGTGTTGAATTTTACTGCCACGCATCGTTATACATAATGAACAAAATCATAATGATGCTGATTGCAGGGGGCGCAAGAATGGCGGAGCCCGGAGAATTCACCAAACGGGCATTCTTGAACGGCAAGATGGACCTTGCTCAGTCAGAGGCAGTTGCAGATTTGATTGCATCTGAAACAGAAGCTGCTCACAACGTGGCAATGCGGCAGATGAGAGGAGGATATTCAAGTGAACTTAAGCAAATGAGGGAATCTCTTTTGAACCTAACTTCTTTGATGGAACTGGAACTGGATTTTGGAGAGGAAGATGTTGAATTCGCCAACCGCAGGCACTTTGCGCAACTGCTCAGAGACACAACCGCAAAGATCTCATCTTTAATAGATTCATTCTCATTAGGTAATGTGATTAAGAACGGTATTCCGGTTGCAATTGTGGGAGCCGTTAACACGGGAAAAAGCACCCTGCTCAATGCGCTTGTCGGTGAAGAACGGGCAATTGTTTCTGACATCCAAGGCACAACAAGGGATACAATAGAAGATACCGTAAATATTGACGGTACGGTTTTCAGATTCATTGATACGGCAGGCATACGCAACACTCAGGAAACCATTGAGATAATGGGAATTGAGAGGACATATCAAAAAATCAAGGAGGCATCCGTTATTATTCTCATGCTGGACTGCGGAAAACTTGCCGCCGATAATAGCCATAACAAGCAGATTCTCAATTATTCAGACTTTAAACAGAGTATTCGTTCAATTGCCGGACGCATGGATACAAAGCGGCAACAGCTTGTAATTGTGGCTAATAAGTGTGATTTAATCTTTGCCGGTGCCGCCAAAAAATCAGAAAAAACCGACTCTGAAATTAAGCAAATCATAAAAGAGGTTGAGACTATTTGCAAAGCAGAAAAAGTAAAAGCAAAAGTTATCTGCACAATTCTTAACTCGCGACAGTCTTATTATAAGGCCGGTGCGGCAGTTGCCGGTCAGGTAGAAAC
>DAIRSJ010000016.1:7369-30424 GCA_036804445.1 Candidatus Egerieousia sp. | reverse complement strand
GTTCATCAAAAAGATTACACCATCGGGAGTATTGAGAAAACTTTCCGTTTTCACCATAAAACCATTGGTAATGTTCACACACAATGATATACTTGGACGGATTTTTTGCAACAACCTTTCTGACCCAGTTCTGTGCCGCATTCAATTGCTCATCTGTGTGCATATCTTCATTGTTTAAAATGATAAACAGTGCATTGGAATATTTAAAGAAATAGCATACACCCTCTTCTCCTGTGTAACCATTTGAAGGATAGTTATTTGCATCTCTAAAGAAAGCGCTGCTCAAAAAATATTTGCGGGTCATGTTATCATGATTTCCGTTTACTCCAGCCCACATATACTTTGAAAAATAATCTTGTTCATAAAGCGTTCTCCAAAAAGAGTAGCTCCCTCCCCATGCGCATACATCCCCAAGGTGGAGAATCCAATCTATATCCGGATCATAAGATTTTATTGTGTCCAGCATTGCCACTGCCGCTTCCAAACGGTGTGGAAGCGGAGTATAGTGGTGAAAATCAGATATTATTGCCGCGCTCCATGTATTTGGCCCAGCTGTTTTAAAGTAGTGTATGACTGATTCATTGCGGCCGGAAGATATAATTTTGTACATATATTCAGTGCCCGGCTTTAATTTTTTTAAGACAGCACCATATTTATTAAATACAACTTTTTCATAGAAGTTTTGATTATCAGCTGTTTTTGAATATATGCTGTCAAAAGTTCTGCATAAATGGCTCTCTCCTGAACTTTTTTTTGCTCTCTTCCAGTTTACATCATTTGCAATAGTGTAAAGAATATAATCAGCCTTTTGAGATGTATCTGAGGCCCAGCTTATATTTATTTGCTGGCTCACGTCTTCCCCGGGGCATGTAACAATACTATAAGGTTTGTTTTGGGCATGCGCAGGAAAAGCGATTGCTATTATGGCAATTATTAAAGCGGAGATTTTTTTCATCTTGAAAGTTTCCTGCAAAGTTAATGCTTTTGCAGCCATGCCAAAGACTAAGAACTGAGGTTGAAGTTGAGATTGGAACAAAATCTGAGACCTGCATAAATGAAAAAAGGGTTGGAAGAACTCCAACCCATTTCTCAAACCTAAAATTTAACCTATGAAAAAACTATTTGTCTCTTTCTATCGCAAGGTCCGTGCCACAATTTTAAAAACCTATCGGGAAGCTATTAAAAGGAGGTTTTTATCAACTAAATGGCTTTTTTTACGGACAAACTCAGATTTTTTATAGGCCAAATTTTATGCCGCGTGTGTTTTCCTCAAAATTGTAAATGGGACTCATTAAGTATTCTCTTTATTTAGAGGCTATTTTATAATTTGAACGTAAGGAATTGTCGGTTTGCTATTGTAATATGCTTTTGCAATATCGCTTGCCGCTCTAATTCTTAGTTTCTCAAGTTCAACATTCGAATCGAATGCTTTCAAATTCATATCTATTTGTCTTGCTTCATCAGCATCAAGTTTTTCTTTAACTGCATTGATTAGGGTAGTGCATTCAGATTTGCAACCGCTTTCAGGATCAATGTTTGAAAGAATGCTAATTGCTGATTTATAGTCTTTTATTGCAATATATCCTTTGGCTTCTTGTATCATTTTCTTACATGTAACATTTTGATATTGTTTATAAATGGCTATCATTTCTGATGACACTTTGCTGTATGATGGTAGAGAAGATGGGTATATGGATAGCAGGGCAATAGCTTCTTCGTATTTTTGAAGGGAAGCTAGAGACTTAGCATTTTCAATGATTTTTAGATAATTCTTTTCATAATATTCCAAGATGCGAGATTTTCCTGTGTTTATAAACGTATTGAATATTTTTGCATTTATGTCGACAGATGATATTGCATTTGAAATTGCTTCCGACTCATCAAATCCAGTACCTTTAATCTTAATATTTACAGAATTAGCAATCATTCCAGTAGAAAGTTGTTTAATGAATAATGTCAAACCCATATCAAGCACCAATACTTTTCTCATACCGCCTTCTACATATTTTGACCCATAAAATTCAAGTACAGGATATACTACAAAGTTGCCATCCATGTATGTGGAAATGCCATTTGAAGCAACTATTTGTTCAATTTTATTTCTGAGCTGTGAAATACATGATGGCGACCAACAATCAACTTGTTCCGGACAAACTACTCCGATATTTACATTATCTATATTTTGTGCATTGGTGTTAAAGCAGATCAACAATGCTATCGTTAAAAACAGCAATTTTTTCATGGTAATTATTGTATGGTTATGTATATCGTATTGCCCCTAATATCTCTGGTAATACTAAATCCTAGTTCTTTCATAAACTTTAATATTTCTAGAGCAAACTTATTTGAATTATAATTATTTCCACTTACTGGATCTTTTAGAGGTATTCTGACATCGTCAAAAATCATCTGATTGTCAGTCGTTCCTTGTATATGGTAATTATTTTTGAAGGATTTTTGTTCCATCCAAAGTTCAATTTCATCAGAGAGTTGTAATCCATTACTACCTGCCGGTGATGACATTTTATTGATAGAGCCTTCAGAAAAACTGAAGTTAACTATGATAGATTTACCATTGTTTACTATATCTGTAAATTTATTTTGCATCACATTAAGAAAATCATCAGCGCAATTCTCTATCGCTTTACTTGCTAATTTGCCTATATCGTCTGTGTAAAATTTTCCACTTTCCCCAACTTTATTTGCAAGAGAGTTTCCTGTGGAAATTTCATATCCGGTGATTATAATTGTTACAGAGTTTCCAGATGGTGACATTAAAGTGTTTACTTCAGTTTCAACATATACATCAGCGCCTGACATTTGGATAATCCGAGTTTTTAGGTCTTCTTTATTTTCGGAAGAGAAGATAGCATTATCTGTCGCAGCTTTTAACTTTGCAGTAAAATCTACGGTGGTAAAGCCCCTAGAATCAAAAGCTTCCTTTATTTTAGTAATGGCAATTCTTCTGTTGACATCCTCTTCTAATATAGAACGAATGTCTTCTCCTTCTTTCGTGTAAGGCACAACCATTATTTTCGGTTGGACCGTCACTACATCTTTATTTACTGTTGTTTGAGAATACACAAATAAAGGCAATAACAACAGAATAAATATTATTAATCCTTTTTTCATATCAGTATATATTAATATCCGAATTTTCGTACTATACCATGATTTTCCAAATCATTTTTTAAAGCTTTTAGATTAATTGTTATATCAACGGGAATGTCCCTTTCTGCTCTTCCATGTTTCGTGAAAATACCCACTGGAATAGAAGACATTATAAAAGTTTTATACCGTCCCTGAATAAATAATTCGTCAAAGTATTTTTTATATGTCTTTTTTGCTTCTGTTTCATCAATAGAGAGTATTGGCGTATTCTGCTGAGAGGAGGGGACTCCTCTGAATAGCAGGATTGTAATCGCATTTATCTCAGACTTTATTATTGCATTTTCTTTATTGTTTCCAGTACCTATGCTTCTAACAGTAATAGTTCCGTCTGCCTCTGAAAGTAGATTGACTCCAGAAAGCATATATTTTTGAGAGGAACAACCGTAACAAATGAAAAAGACACAGAATAGGGAAAGTAAGATTAAAATAAATTGTTTCATCTATTTAATTATTAATGTGCAAGTTAATTTTTTGGCTGCGTTAAACTCAGATAAAATGCTTTCTAAAATTTTTTTTGATGTGGTACACTCCGAGAAATCTTCGCCAGATAATTTTAGAACTATAATTTCGCCTAATGTAGAAGGGTATGGTTTCCCGTCCAAAATTTCAATAAGGTTTACATTAAGTTTGTCTCTAACTTTAATTCCTTGGTTTTTACCTAAGTTTATCAATATGTTCTTATTGTCCAATATCTTAAGAATCTTTCCCGTTAACGGGAAATTTTTTCTAAAATAATCTTCGAGCTGGTATTGTAATGATTGCATTGCTTGTGTTACAGCGCTTTCCGGTGATAACATTAAATCGCTTGCTTGTCCTTGAAAACTTGTAGCCTCTGTGCTTAATCCAGTGGCGACATCCACAATTTTCATTTGAAATGCAACACTGGCTTTGTATCCCCTCAGCGTTCCATTGGCATTTTTAATTGCGTAAACTGGGATTTTAGTTATATGTCCAGTTATCATTTTTTCTGCGGCAACAGCGCCTTCCTGCTCAACTCTATTTTTGCTATCTATAAACGCTTCTGATTTTTGAAGTTCAAGTTCCTCCTTTATCTTGTCATTGCTCGTCCTGTCTACCACCAAAAATCGTTTTGTATTAGTCAACATTTCAACAACTTTCTCTGTTACAAGTCCTGTGTATTTCTCGTTTTCCTCGCAAGTGAAATTTGCAACACCAACTACTGGGCGAGTATCAACTTGTGCATAGCATATGCTATGCACAAGTAGGATAGCAGCAAGAATAATTTTTTTCATGCTCTTTTAGAGATTATCCCCCGTAGATAATGTTTTTATTATTTCAGCAATAGCTTTTACCTGAAACAATGATTCTGCTCCCGTTATTGCCAGTACATTTTTTGAATATTTCAGACAGGAGGTAATACCAAGCAATTTAAGAGGATTTTTCACTGTTGTTATTTCCTCTGCTGCATGTGTAGACATCTCAACGGCATTTTTGATTAAGAGAGCTTGGGCAGCTATTCTTGAACTTAATTCTGTGGCTTCGGCTAACGTAGGCTTTTTTACTGTAACATCAATTACTCCATCATTATTTTTTCCTATTGAACGGTAATACATGTTACGTAGTACTGGGGTAATTTGAACAGCATTTGCAGCTATTTCACCGCAATTAACTGCAAGCCCGTCAACAGTAGGCATACCACTAGATTTTGGTGGCGTGACAATTTTCTCAATTTTTGCTAAACGCTCTTCCGAGGCTTTCAATTCTTCTTGCGTTTGGGCAAAACTAGTGGCTGTTATAAAAACAGCAAAAGCGAAAAGTAATAACTTCTTCATTCTGATAAATTTTAAGTTTTTCCTACTCTATTTCAAGATTTTCGGATTCCTCTTATATCATTTGAAGAAAAAGGTGCACTTCTATTCCCTTGCCGATCGGAAAGGCAATAGAAACACACACATAAACAATAGGTGTACATCTCTTTAGGCCTTTCTCTGTGTACTTCTAAATGGTCGTTTTCAGTCAGAAGAAAAATGGCGATATAGTTTAACCTTTTACTTTCAAAAATTTATGCTATTCAAATCTTTATCATTTATATATAAAAAAAGGTGCATTCCTCACTTATGGCAATTAACTGAGGCACGACCAAGCGCCCGTACACATTGACATAAGAAGAGGAATACACCCACTGGGGGTATTACCTTGACTTATTTCTCTGTGTACTTCTAAATGGTCGTTTTCAGTTAAGAGAAAATTCTATATAATACCTTTTATTTATTGATCATCACATACTTAATATCATTTGGCTTTACAAATGTACAAATTTTTTAACTCAATTTTTGTTCTGAATCAGTAATTGCCCACTCTAAAAGGAGCCTTTCAGTTTTCCCACTCAAATCAAGATATCTCAATCTCGTCCTGGTTTAACTGGTTTAAAAGTTATTATCCTGACCGGTGTGATAGGGCAATCTGCTTTATTTGTAGGGACTGCCGCTATCTTATCTACAACATCCAGGCCACTCACAGTCTCTCCAAAAACGGTATAGGAACCATTCAGGTGTTTGCAGTGTTCCGGGTTTTGGACAATATAAAACTGGGAGCTGGAGGATTCTTTCATAGGATTTACTTTATCGCCCTCTCTGGCAGCAGCCAAAGCACCCTTTATATGGGTGTGGTTTGGACGGAACTCCGCAGGCAGCGTGTAACCGGCGTCATTATTGCCCCACATTGTTGAATCACTATCGTGATTCTTAGTTTGAGAGTCTCCCGCCTGTATCATAAATCCATTTATTACCCTGTGGAACAAGATATTGTCAAAAAAGTGCTTTTTGACAAGCTTTACAAAATTGTCTCTGTGAATAGGGGTGTCATTGTAAAGTTTAACCCGGATTGTTCCCATTGTAGTTACAATGTCAAAGACCGGCTCTTTTTTAGTTTTTTTCTGCGCTTGTGCGTTGCCAAAGCATGTGGTTATAACAAGCGTGCAAATTGCTATGATGCCAATTATCTTTTTCATTTATTTTGTTTTAACCGGAAGGATATTCAAAATCTTTATCGGCTGAAGCGGGCAATCTTTTGCATTTGTGGCAACTGCACCAATTTTATCTACAACGTCTAGTCCGCTTACGGTCTCCCCGAATACAGTGTATTGTCCGTCTAACTGTGCGCACTGCTGAGCGTTCTGAACAATGTAAAATTGTGATCCCGAGGATTCTCTGTTAGGATTTGCAGTATCACCCTTTCTTGCTGCGGCAAGAGCACCCTTTTTATGTTTGTGATTTGGAAGGATTTCTGCAGGAATTGTATACCCTGGTCCGCCTTGTCCCCAAGTAGAAGCATCTGAATTAGGATCTTTTGTAGCAGGGTCTCCGGTTTGAATCATAAACCCTTTTATTACTCTGTGGAATAGAATATTATCATAATATCTATGTGAAGCAAGTTTCTCAAAATTTGCTCTGTGAAGAGGCGTGTCTTTGTAAAGCTTAACTCTGATGGTTCCCATTGTTGTTACAATGTCAAATTCCGGTTCTTCCGGCAGTGTTGCCGGGTCAAATGCAAGAGTATCCGGTTGTGCCGTTTTTTGAGCGGCAAGCGTTGCTGAATCTTTTTGTGCTTGTGTCATTTCTGTTGATTTTTTTCCTTTACAGCCTGCAATCAGAGCTGCTCCGATTAGCATAATGCCTATAAGTCTTTTCATGCGTATATTGATTTGTTGTATAACTATTTTCCCGTTTTTTACTTTGTTCAGTTTGGAAAAAATTCCCTCATACAAATATAATTAATTAACTTTGAGCGGTAATATTATAACTGTGCAATATGCGTTTTAGCAGGTTCTGCGTGGTCATATTGGTTTCTATTTTATCTTGCGTTACTGCAAATGCGGCGGCGCAGAGAGATACCGTTGTTATCAGCAAGGTCACGACGGGTTCTAAAAATCACAGGCCGACAGTTGGCGTAGTGCTGAGCGGTGGGGGTGCAAAAGGCCTTTCTCATGTTGGAGTGCTTAAGGCTCTTGAAGAGAATAATATTCCGGTAGATTACATTTGCGGAACATCTATGGGTGCTATTGTTGCAGGTCTTTATTCTATTGGCATGACTCCGGACGAAATGCTTTATCTGTTTAAGACTAAAGAGTTTGAGAGCTGGTACAAGGGGATGCCGGAAATTTCTTATGCAAGTTATTTTTACAAATCGTCGCCGGATCCTACAATGTTTTCCGTTGCCATGGAGAGAAAGAAAAGTAAGGACAAACTGCCGGTGGACAGTTTAAAAACTTCTGTCGGGAGAAAACTAAGTAAATGGAAATTTACAATTCCTACCAGTCTTGTTTCTCCTTATCCTATGGATTTGGCTGTTATGCAGATATTTGCGAGTCCGTGTAAGGCTTGCAATTATAATTTTGATTCTTTGATGGTTCCGTTTTTCTGCGTTGCTTCAGACATACAAAAGAAAAAGGCATATATAGCAAGAAGAGGGGATCTTGGTTCATCTATCAGAGCATCAATGACATATCCTCTTTATTTTAAGCCTATTATGATAGATTCTACTTTGCTTTATGACGGAGGAATCTATAATAATTTTCCATGGGAACAAATGAAACAATTTTATCATCCGGATTATATTATTGGCGTTCAATGTGTTGCCGGTAATGTAAAACTTGATGAGGAGAATGTAACAACCCTTGTGAGCGGAATGCTGACGCGTGACAGCGATTATAATATTCCTGATAGCGAGGGAATTATAATTAAAGGGGAGTACCCTTTTGCAATTATGGATTTTGGGAAGGTAGATGAAATCTCTGAACAGGGATATGAGGTTGCACAGCCGTTTATTGCAAGAATAAAAGAGAGGGTAAACAGAGAAAGGACCAAGAATGAGTTGGATTCTATTCGTCTGGCTTTCAGACAGAAATGCGGAGAAGTCAGATTTAGCAAACAGGTTGAAATTACAGGAACATTAAACCAGCATGAGAGAAGTTTTATTGACAGAACAATTAGAGAGGATAAGAGAAAGGATATAAGTTTTGACCAGTTCAAAAGGGCTTACTATAGAATAATTGCAAGCGGCGCTGTAAATACTTTTTATCCCTCTTTTGTTTATGATAAAAAAGATCCTCTTTTTGATCATAGCGATTCTTTATTCATCCTAAAAATAAGGGCAACAAAGAATGCTCCAATGAGAATATATCTTGGAGGCAATATCTCTTCTTCATCTTTAAATCAAGGATATCTGGGCTTTTCTTATTCTTATCTATCCGCACATCCGTGGAAGATGAAGGCTGATATGAATCTTGGAAAATTTTATAAGGGCGGAGATATTAAATGGAGACAGGAAGTAGAAATAAAGCCCATGGCATTTTATTCTATAGAGGCGGTTGCGCATCAGTTTGATTATTACAACGGAAATCAAAATGTATTTACTGCGGATAAACTTCCTAAAGATGTGCAAACCAAGGAATTTTTTGTGAGAGGCGTAATTGCGACTCCGGTTTCTTTCAAAAGAAACATTCTTGCAAAGGCCGGCTTTGTAGTTGGAAGAAGGTACGTAAGTTCTTATCAAAAAGATAATGTGGCTTCTACTGATACTCCCGATAGAGGAAGTGTTTTCATAGCTTCCCCTGAGATGTCATTAACAAAGAACACTTTAAATTATCTTTTATATCCTACTGCAGGAGCAGAGGAAGTTGTAAGAGTAAGATATGTACACGGAGTCGAATCTTATTCTCCCGGCAATACTAATACTACGGCAACCAAAATCAAAGGTATAACTCATCATGTAGGTGCATTTATATTAAAAGCGGAGAGGTATTTTCCGGCAGGCAAACATTTTTCTTTTGGATATGATTTTGATTTGGTTCTCAGCAACAGGAATAAGTTAAGCAATTTTTACAGTGCGCTAATGTTTATGCCTGCATACGAGCCAATTCCGCATGCCTCTACGATAATGATGGGAAATTATAGAGCCAACAGTTTTTTGGGAGTCGGTGTTTCTCCCGTAGTCTTGTTTACCAAGTCTTTATACTTGCACACAAAGGTTGCGTACTTTAAGGCCTATGAGCAGATAGAAAGAGGCTCTAACGGATGGGAGTATACATATTCAGGGAAATTTCCTAAAGGTGGATTCATTGCTAACTTTGCGCTCGTTTGGCAGTCTCCTATCGGACCCGTTTCATTGTCAACTGCATATTACAGCAAAGGCGGAGCATACAAATGGTACCCGCAGCTTAACATAGGCTTTTTGATTTTTAACAAGAAAGCCCTTGAGGATTAAAAACTGTCGAGATTTAAAAGAGAATAAATGGGAAGTCCAATAAAGAAATTAGCAGGAGAGACCGCAGTCTATGGTTTGAGTACAATTCTGGCCAGGATTATCAATTTCTTCTTTGTCCCAATCTATACAAGAATTCTTACAACGGACGGATACGGAGCGTATTCAGAGATAATGTCTTATATCGCCGTGCTGCAGGTTGTTCTAGTGTTGGGGCTGGAGACGGGTTGTTTTAAATTTGCAAGCCATGCAGAGCATCCGGAGAAGCCGTTTTCTACCGCTTTAATTACAGTCACGACGGTTGTGACGTTTTTCTTTATATGCATGTTGCTGTTTGCCAGACCAATAGCAGGAGCTATGGGATATCCAGGATACGGCAAAATGATAGTATACATTGGCGGCATTCTTGCATTTGACTCAGTTACAGCTATTTTCTTTGCCAGATTAAGATACCTGCAGAAAGCTTTTAAGTTTGCCATTTTTAAGACTATAAAGATTTTAACAGAGCTTGGTGCAAATCTGATGTTGTTCTTCTGGGTGCCGGGGTATTTTGCAAAACATCCGCAATCTCTTTTGGGACATCTTATTCCAACTACAATAGATTTTTCTTATATCATATTTGCGGTCTTTGTCAGCTGCTTTGTTTGTTTCATTCTTTTCATACCGGATATGGTAAAGATGAAGTTGAAATTCAACTGGCCGCTTTGGAAAAAGATGATGATTTACTCTTTGCCTTTGATGGTTGCGGGTCTTCCGGGAATTATCAATGAAAGTCTGGACAGAATACTTTTCAGGTTTTTTGTGGGACCTAATTGGCGCGCGGACCTTGGAGTTTATCAGGCGGCCGTAAAGCTTGCGGTAATCATGAATTTATTTATCCAAATGTTTAGATATGCAGCGGAGCCGTTTTTCTTTGCGCGGGATAAAGATAAGGGATCCAAAGAGTTATATGCACGGGTAATGGAGTATTTTGTGGCGTTCTGTATATTTATTTTTCTTGGGGTAACGCTGTATATGGATGTTCTCGGATTAATTTTGGGGAAGAATTTCCGCGGAGCTCTTGGTACGGTTCCAATAATGTTACTTGCATACATGATGCTTGGAATCCTGTTCAATGTTTCCATGTGGTATAAATTGAGCGGTCAGACAAAATATGCCGTTACTATTACGGTTCTCGGATTGGCTGTTACGGCAATTGTGAACATAATATTTATGCCCAGATTTTCATATTGGGCATCCGTCTGCGCACACTTCCTGAGCTGCCTTACTATGCTGATTTACAGTGCATGGCTTGGAAACAAATATTATCCGATACCATACAAATGGAGGAAAATTTGCGGCTATGTCGGAGTAGGCGTTTTAATCTACGGCATCTCTATGCTCATAGCATTCGGGCTTGGAAAAACAGGGCTTGGACACATTCCGGAAATTCTTGTAAAACTCGGAATAAATACAATTTTGATAGTTATATATCTTGCTTATGTTCAGCATAAAACAAAGTTGCTGAAATATAAATGGGCGCAGATATAAATATATATGTCGCGGCGTATATAAAATTTATATATACAAATTTGGCCTGTAAAATTTTGCTGTTATGATAGTTAAAATAGTTAACACATCTGCTTATCCAACACCTAAGTATGCAACCGGTCTTTCTGCCGGAATGGACTTAAATGCAAATATTGATAAACCGGTGATTATTAAATCACTGGAAAGAGTAATAATTCCAACGGGATTGTTTATTGAGTTGCCTCAGGGGTATGAAGCGCAAATAAGACCGCGCAGCGGACTGGCGGCAAAAAACGGTATTACGGTTGCCAATGCTCCCGGAACAATTGATGCAGATTATCGTGGAGAGATAAAGGTAATTCTGGTAAATTTATCTAAGGAAACTTTTACCGTAAAGCCCGGAGAGAGAATTGCTCAAATGATTATTGCAAAGTACCAGCAGATACAATGGAGTGTTGTTGACCATCTTACAGAGACGCTTAGAGGAGAGGGCGGATTTGGCTCAACGGGTCTTGGAGCCAAGGCGGCAACTGTTTCAGTTGCAAAAATTTCTAACGGACATGGGAAGCCGGATATCTTCAAATTGTATATTTTGTATAAGAAGACAACGGGGCTTTGCACGGATACTAGAAAGATTACAAAAGGGTGTATGTTCTTTGCTTTAAAAGGAGATACTTTCAATGGCAATGAGTTTGTATTTAATGCGTTAGATGCCGGCGCCGCTTACGCGGTTGCAGACGATGAGAAACTTGTTAAGGCTGCAAAAAAGAAATATCCCAAAAAAGTTATAATGGTAGACGACGTGTTGCGCACTTTGCAATTACTTGCAAGACACCACCGCCTGCAGTTTAAAATCCCGGTGATAGGTCTCACGGGGACTAACGGAAAGACAACAACAAAAGAGCTTATAACAACTACTCTTGCAACAAGATATAAGGTTGTGGCAACTGAGGGAAATTTTAACAATGATATAGGAGTCCCAATGACTTTGTTTAAAATAAACAAAGATACCAGGGTTGCAGTAGTTGAGATGGGGGCCAGCCATCCTCATGATATAGGTACTTTAGTTAACATTGTATGTCCGACATTTGGTTTGATAACCAGCGTTGGCAAAGCTCATCTTCTTGGATTTGGCTCATTTGAGGGTGTTAAAAAGGCAAAAGGGGAACTGTATGATAACTTGCAGGAATACAAGAAAATAGCATTTGTGAATATTGACAATCCAATCCTTAAGGAAATGGCGGAACAGAGGCCCAACATGCAAATTGTTCCTTATGGTCTCAAAAGCAACTGTGCAAAAATACTGAAAAATAAAGAGGGAGACCCGTTTCTTAAAATGGAACTTCCGGATTTATCCGGAAGCGCAAGGGGAGGAAAGATGATAAAGGTAACTACCCATCTTATAGGAGATTATAACAGCGATAATGTGCTTGCTGCTCTTTGTGTTGCTACTTATTTTGCCGTTCCAACATCCGCTGCGGTAAAAGCCATCGGGAGCTATATTCCATCCAACAACCGCTCTCAGATGACAAAAACAAAGCTGAATACTCTGATTAAAGACACCTATAACGCAAATCCGACAAGTATGAAAGCGTCGCTGGAAAACTTTGATAATCTTGATTTTAAGAATAAGGTGCTTTTGTTGGGGGATATGCTTGAGCTTGGTGATGATTCTGTAAAGGAACATAAGGTTGTTGTGGAACAAGCTCTGCAGATGAAACCTAAAAAAGTAATCTTTGTAGGTGAAGAATTTGGTAAGGCATATAAACAGCTTTATGAAAAAAGAGCGGACTGCATAAAAAATGTAGGCGGCATTGGTTCAAAAAATGCCGGAATAAAATCCGTTGCGGGAAAGACTGTAGTAGAACTTTACAAAACTTCTGCAGAATACGCAGAGAAGCTTAAAAAACAGCCTCTTAAAGGATGTGCAATCTTAATAAAAGGTTCTCACGGAATAAAGCTGGAGACATTGTTTGATTTACTTTAATTCTCCTGCATGTACTTTTTGGGCGACAGGCCGACATGCTTTTTAAAGAACTTTCCAAAAGAAGACTGGTCTGCAAAATGAAGTTTTTCAGCTATTTGCGGTATTGATGCGCCGGGCGTGCGCAGCATTGTTTTTGCTCTAATAATCAGATTGTTTGCAATCCAGTGTTTTGCGGTGTTATCTGTTTGTTCTTTTAGTATCAGGGATAGATATTGTACCGTGATGCATAGTTTGTCTGCATAGAATTCAGGGTAGTGCTCTTCTTCCCCGTGTTGCGCAACCAGCTGTAAAAAATTTCTTGTAAGGGTGTCTTTGCGGCTGTCGTTTTTCAAGTTTTGTGTGTTGTTAAGGATTGAGAAATAGTTGGCTACCTGCATGGAAAAAATATAAAAGGCGGAATGAAGAATTTCTCCAAGGAATATATTCTCTTTTTGCTGTATAAAATTATAGATGCTGTCCGTACATCTTTTGATTGCTTCCATTTCTTTGTCATTCAGCATAAAACCGGCTTTATTGCTTAGGTTCATAAAGTGTCCCATTGGGATAGGGCGGCGCTCCATCATTGTGTCTTGTGCAAAATCTTTTGTCACCATTATAACATGGTACCTGCAATTTGGTGATATAGAGGAGCTTGTAATTGTGTTAAATGGCGATATAATTACAAGAGTATTTTTTTTGAACGAGTGATCTATGTAGTCTAGTGTAATTTTCATTTCTCCCTCCAGTATTAATATAAAACTCATGACGTTTAATTTTATGGGAGGAAAATTTTTCATTAAGTCTTTTATTGTTTTTTCATTGAATTGATTGCCTTCAATGACCAGCAGCTGATTTTTAAAACAAAACCCGCCTGCCTCCGCGGCAAAATTATCAAGATGCATTTCTACCCTTGTGGCGTTTTCTCCCGTGGTTTTTGTTGCCGCTGCTGCAAGCTGTTTAACGTCCATAAATATCCATATTTAATTTTGGAACAAAAGTATTAAAAATTTGTTGTAGCAACGGCTTTTTTTTACGGCGTATTATAGTTTTGGAACAAAAATGTACAAAATAGGACAGTATAAGTTTCCTGTAATGGTATAATCTTTGCGTTCCCAAAGTCCGTTTTATAGTTGACAAGAAATGGTTGGGCATAGAAAATGATTAGAAAAGAGCAGATAATGGAGACGGCTTTTGATGTTTTTACGCAGTGCGGCATCAAGGATGTTAGCATGGATGACATTGTGCGAACTCTTAAGATATCCAAAAAAACTCTTTATGATTATTTTGCCGGTAAAGAGGACCTGGTTTTGCAAAGTTGCCGTTTCAAACTTGATAAACTGAAAAATAAGCTGGATTATATTAGCGCATCTATGGATAATTCTTTGGAAACCATGGTGTTTGGTGCTTTGGAAGGTTTTAAGTTTTTTTACGTTTTAAGTGAAAATTTCAAAAAGGATGTCCTTGCCGATGTTGAACTGCAAAAATTATTTTCAGGTACAAAAACGGAATTGGACAAGAGAGGAATTCTGGTAATTAATAGGGGATTAGAAGAAGGGATGATTGAGAAAGAGCAAAATTTTGATGTATTGGTTTCTTTGTTTCATCAGCAACTTTTGGAGGTAAAAGCGGAACATAAGATAGCGGGTACGCCGGAGAAAAATTGTTTTGACTTTATAACTACAGTATTAAGAGGAATTTGCACGGACAAGGGCAGAAAGGTAATAGATGAATTAAGAGCAAGATATAATTAAGTAATATTATTTCTGTCGCGACGGTGACACTATTAAATTGAAAAGAACAAAATTACAATAGTAAACAAAGCCGGGCGGCAAATAATTTGGATAGAAAAAAAGCAGATATTATATGAAGAAGAGATTTTTGAAATTTATTGCAATAATAAGTGCGGCAATTGTTCTGCCTTGCGGAACTTCCGCCCAAACTGCGGTTAATGCACAAGTTGCGGTTAATGCACAAGTTGCGGCAAATGGGCAGGCGGCTGCAAATGATACGCTTGCACTGACATTGAATGAAGCCTTGCAAATAGCAAAAAGCCAGAGTCTTACAGTTAAGATTGCAGATAAAGAGGTTCAGAAGACCGGTTATGCAAAGAACGGAAGTTATTCCTCTTTGTTCCCTCAGATTAATTTTAGCGGTGCCTATCAGCGTACTATTAAGAAGCAGGTGATGTATATGAAAATGGATACGGTTACAAGGTCTTTTGCCGTTGGTACGGCTAATGTTTACAACATGGGATTCTCTGCAAGCATGCCTCTCATTAATTTCCCGCTCTGGAAGAGTTTGGAAATTTCCGGCAAGAGTGTGGATCTTGCGGTTGAGCAGGCGCGTTCATCCAGACAAGACCTTATAGATCAGGTGCAACAGGCGTTCTATACTTGTTTGCTGGCATCCGATTCTTATGATGTCTATAGAGAAAATTATAACAATACTGTCCACAGTTATAGAGATGCAAAGGCAAAATATGAGAGCGGCAGAAGCGCAAAATATGATATGATACGTGCTGAGGTTACAATGCAAAATGCGGAGCCGAGCATGTATGATGCCCAGAATAGCATGGTTCTGGCAATGTGGAAACTAAAGGCTCTCATTGGAATAGATTTGAATACAGACATTAAATGCATTGGAAAATTGTCTGATTATAAAGATGTGTTGAGAGATGTCTCGATTGCGGCGGATACAACAATGCTGGATAGAAATTCTTCTTTAAAACAGCTTGATATACAGAGTTGTATATTAAGCAAAACATATAAGATGCAGCTTGCCCAGTATTATCCCACGCTGAATGCTTCTCTTTCTTATTCATGGATTGCAATGGCAGAAGACTTTAAATTCAAGGATTATAAATGGAATCCGTATTCTGTCGGCGGATTGTCTTTAACAGTTCCAATTTTCAGCGGCGGCCAAAGATGGTATAATTTGAAGCAGACAAAGGTGCAGCAGGAAGAACTTGATTTGCAGAGAGAAAATACAAGAAGGAATCTTGTGGTTGCAGTTAAGCAGGGCTTGAGCTCTTTGGAAACAGCTGTTAAACAATATAATGCGGCCCAGGCCTCTATTGAGGGTGCAAAGACCGGATATGAAATTGCGCAGAAGAGATATGAAATAGGAAGCGGAACTTTACTTGAAATGAATGACGCGCAACTTGCCCTTCTGCAAGCTAAGTTAAATCTTAATCAATCTATATACACGTACCTTGTAGCAAAGTCTTCTCTTGATAAAGTGCTTGGTGTTAATGTGAATGATGAAACTGAATATAATCCTCAGAAGAGGGAGCTTATCAAGAAATTACCCGTTGCAAAAATGGAACATTCAAAAGCGGCTGACGATAAAAGTGAAGGAGATAAATAGAGATAGGCGTGACGGTTACTGTTGGGATTAAAATAAAGAAAGAAAAAATATAAAAAAATAAAAATATGCATACAAAAGATTACATGAAATTTTTTGCTGCCGTTGCAGTGTTTGGAGCTGTAATAACGGGAGCTTCTTCTTGCGGGCAGGGCAAGAAGGATAAGGCTGCTGCACAAGCGGATTCTACTAAGGTACAGGATGTTACCGTTACAAAAATTTCCGCTCAGGATGTTGATCAGATAGAAACGTTTACCGGTACGGTGGAGGGTTACAATACAAATAATATATCTCCAAAAATGGGAGCTAGAATCCAGAGAATTTTTGTTGAGGTTGGAGACCATGTTTCCCGCGGACAGAGGCTGGCTATTATGGATGCCTCTTCTCTTACACAGGCAAAACTTCAAATGCAAAATAATAAGCAGGAGTTTGAGCGTTCAAAACAACTTTATGAAGTCGGAGGTACCTCAAAATCAGATTATGATGCACGTAAAATGGCATATGATGTTTCTTTGTCCAATTATCAGAATTTGGAGGAGAATACATATTTGATTAGCCCGATTTCCGGTGTTGTTGTTGCCAGGAATTATGACCAGGGAGATATGTTTAATAGTGGAGGACAACCTTTGTTTACAGTTGATCAGATTCGTCCGGTGAAAATTAAGGTTAATGTTTCTGAGGAATTGTTTAATAGTATTAAGAAGGGAATGAATGTAAGTGTACAGCTGGATGTGTTTGGTGATGAGGTGTTTAAAGGGAAGGTTCATTTGGCATATCCTTCTGTTGATGCAACAAGCAGAACGTTTCCGGTAGAGGTTACTATTGAGAATCAGAATGAGAGAGTACGTCCGGGAATGTTTGCGAGGGTTACGTTCAATTATGGAAAGGAGCATCACGTGGTGGTTCCGGATGTCTCGGTTGTTAAGCAGGTAGGAAGCGGTGACCGTTATGTTTATACGGTTGTTGACGGAAAGGTTGTTTACAGGAAAGTTGAACTTGGAAGACAGTTTGGGAAGATGTGCGAGGTTAAGAGCGGACTTAATGATGGCGACGAGGTTATAGTTGAAGGACAGAGCGTTGTGAATAACGGGGAGAAGGTAAGAGCCAAAGAGGGGGAGCCTGCGGCTTTTACTCCTGATAAATTTGAAGAGTAGCGTATTGCAAGCCGCAGCAATGATGACGGCATTTTAATTTTAATGAAAATAATTATTTAATATGAGTTTATATTCATCGGCGGTTAAGAATCCGATTTCTACCGCACTGATATTTGTGGCCATAGCAATATTGGGAATTTTTGCTTTCACAAAACTGCCCATAGATTTGTATCCGCACATAGAGAGCAACTCCATAATGGTGATGACTTCTTATGCCGGTGCAAGTGCCTCAGATATAGAAAGTAATGTAACTAAGCCAATTGAGAATACTCTTAATAGCGTTAGTTATCTTAAGCATATAACTTCTCAGTCTAAAGAGAATATCTCTGTTGTAACATGTGAGTTTAAATACGGAAGAGATATTGATGTTGCAACAAATGATATCAGGGACAAGCTTGAGATGGTAAAATCTTCCCTGCCTGATGCCGCGGGAAATCCTGTAATTTTTAAATTTTCGTCTGATGATATTCCTATTATTATTCTTTCAGTTACCGCTGATGAGAGCATGCCCGGACTGTATAAACTGTTGGACGACAAGGTTGTAAATACATTGGCGAGAACTCCCGGTGTTGGTTCTGTTTCTATCATGGGCGTGCCAAAGAGAGAGATAAAAGTTTACTGTGACCCTTACAAGCTTGATGCATACAATATTCCAATAGAATCTATCGCGAGCACTATAGGTACTGAAAATTTAAATATGCCTGCGGGTTCTATTGATATCGGCTCAAATAACTACTCTTTAAGAGTCCAAAAGGAATTTGGTTCTGCTCAAGAGATGGAAAATATTGTTGTTGGCAGTTATGGCGGCAGAACCGTTTATTTAAGGGATGTTGCAAAGGTTATTGATGGAATGGAGGAGCGTTCTCAGGAGAGTTATATCAATGGAAAGAAGGGAGGTATGATTATTATCCAGAAGCAGACCGGAGCAAACTCTGTAGAAATTGCAAGACAGGTAGAGAAGATGCTTCCTCAGATAGAGAGTACCCTTCCCTCTGATGTTAAGCTGGGTGAGATTGTAAATACTTCTGACAACATTGTAAGAACTATCGGGAGTTTAAAGGAGACTATTTTCATCACTTTGATTTTGGTTATGCTTGTTGTGTTTGTCTTCTTGGGAAGATGGAGGGCCACTTTGATTATTGTAACTACGATTCCCGTCTCTTTGCTGGCCTCTATGGCGTATTTGTTTGCAACGGGTAATACATTGAATATCATATCAATGAGTTCACTGTCAATTGCAATCGGAATGGTGGTGGATGATGCGATAGTGGTGTTGGAGAATGTGACAACGCATATAGAACGGGGAAGTTCTCCAAAGCAGGCGGCAGTGTATGCTACCAATGAGGTCGCGCTTTCCGTTGTGGCTTCTACGCTTACGGTACTTGCCGTGTTCTTGCCTTTGACCATGATTAGCGGATTAAGCGGAATTATGTTTAGACAGCTTGGATGGATGGTCAGCATTATTATGGTAGTGTCATTGTTATGCGCACTTGCTCTTACCCCAATGATGTGTTCTCAAATGTTGAGGCTTAAAAACAAAAAGACCAAAGTGCATGAAGTGTTGTTCACTCCTATTGATAAGGGACTCAATGCTTTAAATCGCGGTTATGCAAAACTTTTGGATTGGGCGGTTCACCACAGGAAGCAGGTGGTTTTCATAGCAACAGGAATTTTTATTGGCGTACTTGGCATATGCGGTCCGTTTATGAAAAGTGAATTTTTTCCGCAGCAAGATAATGCAAGAATTTCCGTTAAGGTAGAATTACCCGTCGGGACAAGACAAGAAATAACAAGAGACTTTGCGTTAAAACTTCAGCAGAGATTTGCAAAGCTGGAGCCTGAGATTGAGAAAAGCTCTGTGTCTGAAGGTACCGCAGACAGCGATAACCTGTTTGCCTCATTGCAGAGCAACGGTTCAAATATTATAAACTTTAATATACGTCTTTGCAGTGTTGAGAAGAGAAAGAGAGGATTGACGGAGCTTTCTGATATTTTACGAAACGAACTTGCCAGATATCCGCAAATACGTAAATCACAGGTAATTGCCGGAGGACAGCAAGGAGGAATGGGAGGACAGCAGGGTGTTGAGATTGATATTTACGGATATGATTTTAACGCTACGGATGCCGCTGCGCAAGAAGTTGTAAAACAGTTCAAATCATTCAAGGGGGTTCAGCAGGTTTTGGTCAGCAGGGATGCATATACTCCGGAGTACAGGGTAAATCTTGACAGAGAGAAAGTTGCAATTAACGGTTTAAATACCGCTACCGTTTCACAATATTTGAGAAACAGAATCAACGGAGCTACCGCCTCTGAATTTAGAGAGGAGGGAGACGAGTATGATATTAGAGTCAGGTATGCTCCCGAGTTCAGGCAATCTATAGAAGACATAGAGAACATTACGGTATACAATTCACAGGGCAAAGGAATAAAAATCAGAGAATTGGGTAAGGTAGAAGAAGCTATGACGCCCCCTACCATTGAGAGAAAGGACAGACAAAGATTTATTTCCGTTACTGCAGCGCTTCCAAAAGGAATGGCATCCAGCGATTTGCTAAACGGTATTCAACAAAAATTGGGCAAAGTGCATTTTCCTGCCGGAATATCTTGGCAGGTGGGCGGAACGTATGAGGATCAGAAAGATATGTACGCAGACTTGTTTACACTTTTGATTCTGATTGTTTTGCTGGTATTCATTGTAATGGCTGCGCAGTTTGAATCACTTACATATCCGTTTGTCATAATGATGGCAATTCCGTTTGCATTTGTAGGAGTTGTGATAGGGCTCGTGCTCAGCGGTACTCCAATGAGTGTCATGGCCATGATAGGAGTAATCATGTTGATTGGTATTGTTGTTAAAAACGGTATTGTGCTTGTGGACTACACTAACTTGCAGAGAGAGCGCGGAATGGGTATTACTCAGGCGGTTGTAACGGCGGGACATTCCAGATTAAGACCCGTTCTTATGACAACATTAACAACAGTGCTTGGTATGATACCTCTTGCCATAGGAACCGGAGAGGGTTCAGAGATGTGGCGAGGTATGGGACTTACGGTAGCATGGGGCCTAAGTGTTTCCACCGTAATTACCTTGGTATTAGTCCCGACAGTTTATGCAATCTTTGCCGGCAATGGAATTAAACACCAAAGGAAAAAGGATAAAAAACGTATTAAGGCGTTAGAAATTGCAGCGGCAGCAATTACGGTTTCTGAAAAATCTTAGAAAATCAAAATTTGATAATTACATGAAAGCAATATTTACAACGTTTAATGAGGCCCATTATGATACAATCCTTGCAATATTGGAAAAGACTAATATAAAAGGATTTACAAACTGGGAGCAAGTCCGCGGACGCGGCAGCATAAACGGAGAACCGCACTACGGAAGTCATGCATGGCCAACTATGAACTCCTCAATTTTAATCTTTGCTCCAGATGCTGATGTGGCGGATTTAAGAAAACGGCTTCTTGATTTGGATTCACAATTTCCAGCGCTTGGATTGCGTGTCTTTACCTGGACAGTGGATGAATAGCGGCAACGGAAAATTTCTGATGGAAAAATAACAATCGGAAAGTTATCAATGTAATAAAAAGAGAGAAGCATGTTTGTGGCTCGTCCTAAAATTTGTTTACAGATTAAATAGAGTTTTGAGTGCGAAATTCTTCAGCTTCTACCGGTCCAGTTCCGACTTGAGTGCTTTCAGCTGACATTCAAGCTCTTCAATGCTGAAGTGACTGGCGGTTTTCTTTGGCTCTTTCTTCACCGCGGAATTGATTTTAGGCCATTCTAAAGGACATGGTGTAATTGAATAATCCTAAATAAGTTTTACATCTAACATGATTTTTTGTCAACCTATTTTAGGACAAATCATTGTTTTGTAGCGCATTGCTTTGCATGCGAGCATAGCGAGCATAGTAAGCATAGCGAGCATAGTAAGCATAGCGAGCATAGCAAGCATAGCGAGCATAGCAAGCATAGCGAGCATAGCAAGCTTAGGTGCACTCGTGCTGAAATGCTTATAAAACATAACTATCTGATCTGGGGTACTCTGGGGTGGTACTGCGTATCAGGCAGTTGCAAAACTTCGCTTTTAAAAAACAGACATCTTATGTAACACGCATATTATCAACGTCTCCCAAGAGTACACTTGATGCAGCTGCTTCTTCATCTCATCTCTTCATCTCATCTCTTCATCTCATCTCTTCATCTTATCTCTTCATCTCGCTTTTTAATATACACCTACCTATTTTCTATTACTGTCTCCATTCCACTTATTCCATCCATTATATTTCAGACCATAGGATTTCTTAAATTTCTTTTTGGATTTGTCCCTTCTCAAATCTTCTCTTAAGTCTGCATTTAGTTCAGCTATAGATTTGTAGTACTCTTTAACAAAGCTACAATCTACATTGATTAGATCTGATATTTTTGTTTTACGCTTAGTGTAAAATAGGTATGAACTATACTTATAACCACCTGGAGTTTTACTCAAACCTTCTTTCACCGGATTATTCAAAATGTACCAAAGATTCTCTGCCTGAAATTCCTTGGATATTTTCTCAACTATTTTTGGCGCTTCAAAAAGTGCGGAATATTCCTTATGCGAATTAACGTAAAACCCCGTATATCCGTTTGCTAATACATTAATTAATGATTTAATATCACAGTTCTTAACCTGCAAATGTACATGATTGGTCATTAGTACAAATCCATAGAGCGATGCCTTAAATTCCTCCAGCCTTTTGTTAAGCAAAAATAAAAATTTCCTATAATCTGCATCTTTTAAAAACAGAGGTTTACCATCCCTCCCTCTAAGCATCACATGATAAACCTTTTCATCCTGCCCTATAATTGTGGCATCTCTTGCATCTTGATTTTGCGGCGCAATGCCATGTCTTTTTTTCTCTCGACAATTTATTGTTACTCTCCTCACCATTCCTAGTTTGCATAAATATTGTTTGCAATATAGATGCTAAAATTTTAAATATCAGGCACAATCGTATAAAAATCTTTTGTCCGCTAATAATTTGAACAAATAACAAATAGTCAAAAATCTACAATCATCAAATCCAATAAAAACCGCAGAAACATTTAGTATGACAGGACGGTATACTCATACATAATCGTCAAATGCAAATAAAAATGCAGAAATTTTTAGAAGAAAAAGACATTGCACTTATGCAAAATCGTCAATTCCAATCCAAATCGTAAAAACTGTTTGGAAAAGTGAACTTTTAAAGAGTATGAGGATTTGTTATTTCGGCTGGAGCATCTCAATCCAGTAATCATACGAGTCATTAATAAAATACAATCCCATTGCCTCATTCTTATAGCAGATGCAACCCATAGCGCGGTGATATTCGCGCGTATTTTTATAGTCTCCGGGAACACGAACGCAAAGGTGAGTTTCATTTTTCCCAAGCTTGTAAGGTTTATTTGCATGTGTTCGTAACCATGTGAGTTCCAATCGGAAACTGCTGGTATTTTCTTTTTTTCCTTTTTGCTCACTCACATTCCATCCATTATCCTTATTTCCTTTCTCACACTTACTTTCATTACCTTTATTATCCTCATTTCCTTTCTCACACTCACTTTCATTACCTTTATCATCCTTATTACTTTTGTCACACTCACCAAGATATACAATTATGAAGGAACCGTCGGGAGCT
>DAIRSJ010000016.1:0-7269 GCA_036804445.1 Candidatus Egerieousia sp. | reverse complement strand
ATTACTTTTGTCACACTCACCAAGATATACAATTATGAAGGAACCGTCGGGAGCTTCAATGCGATATGCAACTTCTTTAAGGACAAGAGCCTTATCATATAATTCAATGTTTCGTTCTAAATTTGAGATATCTATGTTTATTTGATAACACTGTGTAGCAATTTTTGTGATTTATGAGTGTTCCATTGCGTGATAATTTTTAGCGCGATTTAATAAAAATAACTGAAAGGAAAACAATATGTATTAGAGGAGGCTATCAAGGATTATATGAGGTGTACCCTTAGGGAATGCTGATATTCTGTGTGTTACATAAGATATCGATTTTTTTAAAGCGATGTTTTGCAAATGCCTGATATGCAGTATCACCCCAGAGTACTCCATATCAGACAGTTACGTTCCGTTGACGTTGCAGCGCGTGCGCATGCGTCCTTGAGAAAACGTTGCTTTGTTAAGTTTTTCCAAGAACGGAAAAAGAAACCATGAAGGAATTCCGGATGTCCTAGAATCTTAAATCTGAAAATTTTTTGCGGCCGGAGAAAAATTTGCGGATTATGCTGCGAGGATACACCCCGTTTACGCAATAGATTGAACGGCAGGATTTTCCCGTGGGACCACGGAGTCCGTCCAAGCGCGGAGAAGACTTAATTGTGCTTTTTATTTTCCCGTACTCTTTGTGCGCATTAAATACTGCGCGGCAATAAGAAAATTTTCCCTGAAAGATGTATGCGACTGCAGAAAGTCCGTCCAGAAATTTACGGATAAATAATCTGGAGCCGCGTATGCTGAATAATTTAAAAGTGCGCCCGAATAATTTTATCCCGCCTCTCGGCTGTGGTAAATTTTTCCGCAACATCAGCAAATTGTTGCGATAGTTTAGATATAGTTTGCGCGGCGAATTGTTAGGCAGGGTGCCGCCTCCTAAATGATACACATAGCTTTCCGGCACAGCCCAAATCTGACTTCCCATCAGTGCCGCTCTCCAGCAAAAATCTATTTCTTCCATGTGTGCAAAAAAGCTCTCGTCCAAACCTCCCAGCCTATGATAAAGTGTGCTGCGGACCATCATGCAAGCTCCTGATGCCCAGAATATTTTGCGCGGGTCATCGTACTGTCCGTTATCTTCTTCTAAGCTTGAAAGAATTCTCCCGCGGCAGAACGGGAATCCCCATCTGTCAATGAAGCCCCCCGCAGCCCCTGCATATTCAAAGATTTCTTTTGCCTCCGCCGAGTTGTGCTTTTCAGCAATTTCCAGGTGCCTTGTCAGAGATAGCATTTTTGGCTGGCACACTCCCGCTTCTTTATGGGCTTCCATAAAATTAAACAACGGATTCAGCCAACCGTCGGGAGTTAAAATATCTGAATTTAGAAGAACGTAGTAATCTGCGTAAATTTGTTTGAAAGCTCTGTTGTAGCCTCCGGGAAATCCCCAGTTTTTTCCAAGGGGAATATATCCGACTCCGCCGATAGTTCTGACAAATTCTTCAGAGCCATCCGTTGAACCGTTGTCCGCAACAATCACAGAAACAATATATCCTTTTGATTCTTTTACGCTTAATAAAAGTGGCGGCAAGTACTTCTGTAAGAAGGACTTGCCGTTCCAATTTAATATTACTACGGCAACTTTTTTCATTTATGCCGCCTTTGTTACTTTGAGTCTCCTGTGGTTCTTTCCAGCCACTTGACCATTCCAAACATTACACTCATAGAAAGCAGGCATAGTACTAGGAATACACCCCAGCAGTAGCCAAGTCCGAGATGGTTGTACATTCTTGGTCCAATCCATAAGAATAAGTTACCAACCGCGGTTGCGCCAAGCCAAAGTCCCTGGCAAATACCCTGAAGATTTTTAGGGGCAACTTTGGAAACAAAGCTTAGTCCAAGAGGTGATATGAATAATTCCGCTACGGTTAAGAAGAAATATGTAACGATCAAAACCCACGGACCGGCCTTCATTGACTCTTGCGCTGCAACTCCCATATCTCTGAAAGCTGTTGCTGACGGATAGCCGTGGCTGAAAGAAACAATGGACAAGAATAAATATGCCATGCCGGCTATGCCCATTCCTATTGCAATTTTTCTCGGGGTGGATATGCTCCTGTTTTTCTTTGCCAAGTGCCCGAATAACAACATGATAAGCGGTGTAAGGGCAATTACAAAAAATGGATTTACGGCCTGCCAGATTTCCGGAGCAATTGTACTGGTATTAACAAAGTCTCTTGCAAACAGAGAAAGAGATGCTCCGTTCTGATGGAATGAGAACCAGAAGAAAATTACAATTCCAAGAACGGCAAACAAAGCATACATTCTTTGTTTGATTTCTTTTGCCATTGCCGCTTTCTCCTCTGCCGTATATGTTGTAGTAACCTTAGTCTCTTTTTTAGCAGGATTAGGAAATGTTTTCTTTGTAGCAATAAATATTATTAATGAAATCATCATTGCAACAACGGAGGCAATAAAAGAGTAGTGAACACCGGTGTTGAATACGTCTAGATAATGTGTACAAAATGCTGAAAGATTGTCAGTTGCAGCTCCTCCGACATTTACCGTATTTATCAGCTGATGAAGATTATCCAGTTTTTCTCCAGCCATTTGAGAACCTTCATTTATGTACTGGTGGCAAAGCGCAGGCAGCTGAGAATTATAAACAAGTCCGTTGACTTTCAGCCACCAGCTTCTTAGAAGCGGAGCAATGAAAGGAGCTACAAGTCCGCCAATGTTAATGAATACATAGAAAATTTGGAATCCGGGATCTCTCTGAGCTTTTGCTTTTTTCAAAGCTTCAGGACCTTTTTTTGCGGCCTCCGCTTCAAAGTTGTCATACATCTGACCTACGATTGCCTGTAAATTTCCCTTGAAAAGTCCGTTGCCGAAGGCAATCAAAAATAGGGCAAAGCATGTGCCGGTCAGAAGAATTGCCGTATTGGTTGGAGTTGCCATAATAGGCACAGAAAGAAGAACATATCCTGATGCCATTATAACAAGACCGGTCATAATAGTTCCCTTGTAATTTTGTTTACGGTCTGCAATAAGACCTCCGACAAGAGACATAACGTAAATGCCGGCGTAGAAAATTGAGTAGATGAGTCCGCCGTTCTCATCGCTCAATCCGAATTTTGAACATAAGAACAGTGTTAGCACTGCGTTCATGATATAATAGCCGAAGCGTTCTCCCATGTTGCTCAGCGCAGCTGCCAAAAGACCCTTTGGATGATTTTTAAACATATATTATCGTTTTTAGTTTTGCTACACAAAGATATTAAAATATCGTCAGAGCCATTAATCATTTACAAAATAATGTGTTATATTTGTTGTAATAAGGTTCTTAAAAGTTAGCATGATAAAGTTTCTTGCAGAAATAAGATATATTCTGTTATATCTGATATCTCTTCTTCCACTAAGAGTTCACTATTTTTTCTCGGACATTACATCTTTTATTTTGGAGCACATTGTGCGTTACAGGTTCAATACCATTACCGTAAACATTGCCCGCAGTTTTCCTGAACTCAAATACAAAGAAATTCGCGAGATTGTTCATAAATATTATAGTTTTATGAGCGATGTTCTTTTTGAAAATATCTGGAATTTAGCTCATTCCAATGCAGCGGTTTGCAAAGTTTCCAAGGCGGAAAATCCGGAGGTTGTAGATTTGCTTTTAGCAAAAAAGAACAAAGTTTTAATTGTGATGGGGCATCTTGGAAACTGGGAACTTATCAGTGGTATGTGCGGCCTAAATTCTCATAGAACTCCCGACAGTTTCTCTTCTTATCCGATGTACATGGTATACAAAAAAGCAAAGAGTAAAATTTCAGATATTGTTTTCCGCAAAATCAGAATGCACGAGTATTGCAAGTTTCAGTCAAAAGGCGAGGTAATAGAATCACATCAGGTGGTGAGAAGAATTTTAGGAGACAGAGAAGAAAAAGCCACCTTCATAATGATAGCGGATCAGAATGCGCTTGGAGATAATAATCTTGTTGTTAATTTTTTGAACCAGCCGACCGAGATGCTGCGAGGCCCTGAATTTGTGGCTGTTAAAACAGGAATGGCGGTTGTATATTTGGGTATGAACAGAGTTTCACGCGGAAAGTATTCTATAAGATTTACAATTATTACTCAGGACGGTTCAAAAGAAAAATCCGGTTTCATTACAAAAAAATATGCAGAACTTTTGGAGGGTGATATTCGTAACAATAAAGTCATTTGGCTGTGGAGTCACCGGCGCTGGAAAAAAACTGTTGCCGCCGGTTTGTAAAAATCAAGTCATGTTTTTTATCCGACGTATAATTTTTGCGCGGCAAGTAAATTAAATCTGAAATAGTTATACAACTTGAAAAAATAATTGTTATAATTGTATTGTAATTAATCAGTCACAATTTTGAAGATAGAAATTGTAGATAAGAAGTTGCGGAATATAAAAAAACTGGTTTTGCTTTTTGCAGCCTATTCATTTTTTACAACCGCGCAAGCACAAGTCCTAAGGGACGGAGATCCTGTACCGCAGGGTGCGGTAATTTACTCTCTTCCAGAAACATCCATTAATATTTCAGTTACGGCGTCTCACACTTCTTTTGCAGCCGGACCGTTTGCATCTTATTCAAAAAAATATTTGGGAATTGATGCGAGTAAAAATAATTCTGAAATTTTTTCAATTGTAAAAGCGGAAATTTATCCAAGTATTGAGGCGGATCCTTCTGCAAGTGTTGCGGTAAATATCGGCAATTCTAAAACTGCCGGAGCAAATTTTTTAACATTTTGTTCGCAGGGTTTGATAGTTGCTCCCGGGTACTTTTCATCAGGTTCCATGCCTTTCACATTTCCTTCAGAAATTTCTTCTTCATGGTCAGACAACATGCAGGCAGTCTCCAATTTGCAGAGAGATACCGCAAAACTTTACAAGAGCGAGAAGAATGCAAATGGAGAAATTGTAAAGGTGGCAGTGCCTCAGACTCAGATAGTTGAGAAGACTGTAGAACAAAAGGCGGCTGAAACGGCGGAGCTGATATTCAAGCTGAGGCAGAAGAGAGTAGATATTCTTACAGGGGAGACGGATGCAAATTACAGCGGCGCTGCTCTTGGCGATGCTCTAAAAGAGATAAACAAATTGGAGAATAATTATACGTCTTTGTTTACCGGCTGTGAGGTTGAAAATATTCAGAGAGCAAGTTTTGATGTTGTGCCAAAAGCAAAGAATGCAAAACAAACTTACGTTGCATTTAGAATATCAGATGCCCAGGGTCTTCTTCCGGCTGATAATATAAGCGGCCGTCCTGTTTACTTGGAGCTTTCCGTTTTGGATCAGAAGATAGAGGCGGAAGATTTGAATGAAGCCGCTGCTGCATCAAAGGGTAAAGTTGCCTATAGAACTCCGGTTATTGTTATGGCAAAATTGATTGACGGACAGAAAGTTCTGGCACAGCGTAGAATTCCGGTTTATCAGTTTGGAAAGATTTTGTACTTCCCTCTGGAAGTTGCAACCGGAAAATAATCTGTCGGGAAAAAGAAAAATATAATCAAAAAATAAAGACTTATTCGTTATGAAAACAATATTAGATTTAGAGCCAAAAGAAGTTTGGTCTATATTTCATGAACTAAACCAAGTGCCCCGTCCTTCTAAAAAAGAGAGCAAGGCTGTTGAGTTTGCATATAATTATGGAAAGAAACTTGGACTGGAAACATTCAAGGACAAAATCGGAAATGTTATCATCCGCAAGCCGGCAACAAAGGGTATGGAAAATAGAGCCGGTCTTATTATGCAGGCACACTTGGATATGGTTCCTCAGAAGAATCCAGATGTTAAACATAATTTTGAAACAGATCCGATTAAGACTAGAGTTGTTGGAGACCTTCTTTACGCAACAGGTACAACTCTTGGAGCAGATGACGGACTCGGCGTTGCTTCTGCGCTTGCAGTTTTAGCTTCTAAGACATTGAAGCACGGTCCTCTAGAGGCTTTGTTCACAGTAGACGAGGAGACCGGAATGACCGGAGCAAGAGCTTTGAAATCAGGACTTCTTAAAGGCGATGTCCTTATCAATCTTGATTCAGAAACAGAAGGTGAACTTTATGTAGGATGTGCCGGCGGATTAGACGGTACTGCTACTTTTAAGTTCACGACAGAAAAAGTTCCTGCCGGTTATGCTTATAAGAAGATTGTTGTAAGCGGCTTAATTGGCGGACACTCAGGAATGGATATTATTCTTTACAGAGCTAATGCTAATAAAATTCTTGCAAGAGTCCTTCTGCCTCTTCTTAAAGATATGGGAGTTCGCCTTGTAGAAATTAACGGCGGAAGTATAAGAAATGCTATTCCAAGAGATGCTTATGCGGTAGTTGCTATTCCTTCAAAGTTTGCAAGAAAGGCAGCTTTACATGTGAGCAAAGTATTCAAAGAGACAAAGGTTGAGTATCAGTATACTGATAAGGACCTTAAGATTTCTACAGTTAATGTAAAGGAGAAGAATCCTGCAATAAAGAGGGATGTTGCCCTTAATGTTGTAAGAGCTATATATTCTTGTCCTAATGGAGTTTACAGAATGTGTGATACGGTTCCTAATTTTGTTGAGACATCTAACAACATGGCAATCGTACAGCAAGAAAAGCATACTATTCTTGTTCATTCTCTCATGAGAAGTTCTATTGATAGTGAGAAGTTTGATCTTGCTGAGGATATGAGAGCGGTGTTTGAACTTGCCGGAGCAAAGTTTGAGTGCAGCGGTGCATATTCTGGATGGCAGTTAGATATGAATTCACCTATATTAAAGGAGGCAAAAGAAATTTACAAGAGACAGTTTGGAAAGGAGGCAAAGGTTGTTGCCATTCATGCAGGACTTGAGTGCGGTATTCTCGGACAGGCATATCCAAAGTGGGATATGATTTCATTCGGACCTACAATTTTTTCTCCTCACTCACCTGATGAGAGAGTTAACATAGAGAGTGTTGGAAAATTGTGGAAGTATTTGTGCGCTCTTGTAGAGAACGCGCCCGTTAAAAAATAAGGCACTAACATTTTAAAACAATTTTATATTATGGTAACAAAAAAAGCAACGGCTAAAAAAGCCACAAAGAAGGTAGCTAAGAAAGCTGCTCCTGGGAAAACAGTAAAGAAAGCTGCTCCTAAGAAAGCCGCTAAGAAACCTGCTGTAAAGAAGGTTGTTAAGAAGGCTGCTCCTAAGAAAAAGGTAGCTGTTAAGAAACCTGCTGCAAAGAAGGTTGTTAAAAAAGCTGCCCCTAAGAAGAAAGTAGCTGCTAAAGCTATGCCTGCAAAAGCTG
>DAIRSJ010000015.1:0-31128 GCA_036804445.1 Candidatus Egerieousia sp. | reverse complement strand
CAATACAAGATTTTTATCATTGGAGCAACCGGCAAAAGGGAAGATCACACACTCGGAAACATCTCATTGCTCGCAGATTATGCCGAGATGCTGAAAAAAAAGTTCTCCGCCAAAGCAACTGCGGATAAAAAGAATTTTGCAACACGGAAATGTGAATCAAACAATATTACCGTGGAGATGATAACAGATTACGGCATTTTTACTCCTTTCACGGACAGCTTCAAAATCTCTGCGCGCAAGGGTGAACAAATCTCATTTTTTGCATTTGATCCGTCTCTTTGCATTAAGTCCAAGGGACTAGTGTATCCGCTTGATAGCGTGAAGTTTGACATGTGGTGGAAAGCTACTCTTAATGAATTTGCGCCGTGTAATAACGTCAAAACGGCGGCCGGTAACGGTAAGGCGGCAGCCAGCGAAAACAAGACAATCGCAGAGTTGAAATTTAACCATCCGGCCAAGGTTCTTGTTTTCAGGAAATTCTAACGAGTGTAAACAGAAATATAACCAAATAAAGCACTTTAAATCAGCACGTAACCTTCATCTGTTTTTTTAATTATCCCCTTATCCGCAAGCATAGATATGGCCCTTGATAATGAAGGTCTTGCAACGCCAAAGATAAAGGCAACGTCTTGCACATTTGAAATTTTACCCCTAAACTTCAAATATGTAATGATTCTCTCCGTCAGGTTTTGCAATGCAAATTCATTTAGTTTTCTGCTTAGAAAAAAACTGCGGTCTGATATGATTTTAAGGAAGTTGCGCAGAACAGCGGCATCCGATTCCATAATTTTGAAAAAACCTTCACGGGACAATGTGTAGAGTCTGCAATGTGTTTCCGCCTGTAATGAAACCGGAAAATAATTTTTGCTGCCGTATATAAACGCCGGAGCCAGAATATTAGGTGATTTTAAATAATCTATAGTGATCTCTTTACCCTCTGCGCTAGTCATTTTGGCAAGGACTCTACCCTCAGCCAGCAGGTACAAAGATGAACAGACGCTGTCCTGCATGGCAACAAAATCGCCGGGTTCAAACAGGCTCTCTTTAAATGAAAATTCTTTAAGGATTTTCTCAACCGCTTTGTTATCACAGCCCTTAAACAGCTCACCATTAACTATTTCATCAAAATCTATCATTGTAAAAAATTTTGCTTTGCGTAACAAAGGTTACGCTTTTCTTTTTCCGGGCGGGATATTTTTGTACAAGCAAAGTTAAAGGGGGAATGCAAACCGGCAACTCAAACCGACAATGCAACGGAGCAACGTAGAGTAAGCACCCTGGCAATTTTGCTCTAGCAAATTTAAAAATTTAAAGAATAACTTTTAAAAAATAAGATTATGGAAAATAACATGTTTTGTTATCAGTGCCAGGAAACAGCCAAAGGTATTGGATGTACATTGGCAGGCGTATGCGGAAAGCACGCCTCCACCTCATCTGCAATTGATATTTTATTGTTTGTTGTAAGAGGCGTATCGGTTGTTGCGGATACGCTTAGAGTTAAGGGCTCAAAGGTGGAGGAAAAAGTTAATCTATTTGTTACAGATGCACTCTTCTCAACAATCACAAATGCAAACTTTGATGATGAGAGCATACTGTCGAGAGTAAAAAAAGGGTTTGCAATTAGAAATGAGTTGTTGAAGCAGGCAAGCGCAACAGGTATTGAAGTGCCGCAAGTTGAGGAGGTTATATGGACGGGAGAGGAGAAAGATTATTTGGAGAAAGCTAAAAGCGTTGGCGTACTAAGAGAGCAAAATGAAGATTTGCGTTCTCTTAAAGAGTTGGTATTGTACGGATTAAAAGGAATGGCAGCATACCATGAGCACGCAATCCGCCTTGGCTTTAATGATGAGGGGATTCACTCATTTATGCAATCAGCTATGGCTCAGATGGCCGCAAAGACCATGACGGCGAGTGAACTTGTCAATCTTGTAATGCAAACGGGAAAGTTTGGCGTTGATGCCATGGCTCTTTTGGATAAGGCAAACACAACGCGTTATGGAAATCCGGAGATTACAAAGGTCAACCTTGGCGTTGGCACCAATCCGGGGATTTTAATTAGCGGACATGATTTGCGTGATATTGAGCAACTTCTGGAACAAACCGAGGGAACGGGAGTTGATGTATATACTCACGGGGAAATGCTTCCCGCCCACTACTATCCTGCATTTAAAAAATACAAACATTTTATTGGCAACTACGGCAACTCTTGGTGGAAACAGAGAGAGGAGTTTGCCCTGTTTAACGGTCCGATTGTGTTTACAACAAACTGTATTGTCCCTCCGATGGAAAATGCATTGTATAAGACCAGAATGTTCACAAGCAATTCAACCGGATTCCCAGGATGCAAATACATTGAGACAGATGAGAACGGACATAAAGATTTCTCTGAAGTTATTGCACTTGCAAAAACCTGCAAAGCTCCCGTTGCATTAGAGACCGGAGAACTGATTGGCGGATTTGCTCATAATCAGGTGCTTGCTCTTGCAGACAAAATAATTGAAGCCGTTAAGTCCGGAGCAATCCGCAAGTTTATTGTGATGGCTGGCTGTGACGGCAGAATGAAAAATCGTGAATACTACACGGAGTTTGCAAAAGCTCTTCCAAAAGATTGCCTGATTCTTACCGCCGGCTGTGCAAAGTATAAATACAACAAGCTAAACCTTGGAGACATCAACGGCATACCTCGCGTATTGGATGCGGGACAATGCAATGACAGCTATTCACTTGCAGTAATTGCACTTAAACTTAAAGAGGTATTTGGACTTGATGACATTAATAAACTCCCGATAGTTTACAACATAGCATGGTATGAGCAAAAGGCTGTAATAGTGTTGCTTGCCCTTCTTTATCTGGGAGTGAAGAACATTCACCTTGGTCCTACATTGCCCGCATTTTTATCTCCTAACGTTGCAAAAGTTCTTGTAGATAATTTTGGAATTGCAGGGATTGGCACCGTTAATGAAGATTTAAAAATTCTTGGAATAACGGAATAATTATTATCTAAAGAAAGGCATTCTGCAGTAGGGCGAGGGAAACAGAAAAATTACTCCGCTAAAAACATCCCAACCATCGCGGCAGAAACCAAAGCAACCAGTGCAGCTCCAAGCAGGGCGCGGAAACCATACTCTCCAAGTACGGATTGTTTGTTTGGCGCCATTCCGCCAACTCCGCCAATGATAATTCCTATTGACGCAAAGTTTGCAAACCCGCAAAGGACGTAGGTTGCCATGATGATAGATTTAGCAGAAGCAAATACTCCCGTTTGCAACATTGTCGTCAAACTCTGATATCCGATGAATTCCGTAAGGATTAATTTTTCACCAAGCAACCTGCCGACAAGACCAAGGTCTGCAGTAGGAACTCCGGTCAGCCAAATTACCGGCGTAAATACATATGAAAGAATACATTGCAAAGTCAGGTCTGTATATCTTCCGTGAGAAACAACCGCAAGCCAGCGGTCAAACGCAGGGAAGCTTATAATATTCAGGATATAATTGACTCCGGCTATCAAAGCGTAGAACACAAGAAGCATTGCTGCAACATTTGCCGCAAGCTTAAGTCCCTGAGTAGTTCCGCGGGAAATTGCGTCCAGCACATTGTCTCCCAGTTTCTCTTTTGTAACCTCAACTGAATTGTTAATAGGCTCGGTTTCCGGCTTTAATATTTTTGCCATTGCAATGGCGCCCGGAGCAGCCATAACCGATGCACTCAGCAAATGCTTTGCAAACTCAACCGTCATAACCGGATCTCCGCATCCCAGCATTGCAATATATGCTGCAAGAACTCCGCCGCTCATTGTCGCCATACCGGAGACCATAATCAACATCAGCTCGGAACGGCTCATTGTCGGAATATACTCTTTCACCATCAATGGCGCCTCTGTCTGTCCAAGGAAAATATTGCCGGCACAAGACAAAGACTCCGCACCGGAAATACTCATAAGCTTTGTAAGACACCAACCCATGAACCATACAATCTTTTGTAGGATACCAAGATAGAAAAACAGACTCGTAAGAGCGGAGAAGAATATAATTGTAGGCAATATCTGGAAAACAAATATGTAGCCAATCTTTGTTTGGTCCAGAAGAGGTCCAAACAAGAAGTTAGAGCCCGCTTTTGTCCAATCCAAAACGGCCACAAAACACTTTCCCATATATTCAAAAAATACCTGAACCGCAGGGAACATAAGAACGGAGAACGCAATTATAAACTGCAGTAGCAGAGCCATCCCCACCGTTTTCCAATTAATTTTTTTACGGTCCGTAGAACAAAGCCAAGCAATTAAAATAATAACAAAAATTCCAAGAACGCCCTTGCCAATTGATTTCCAGCTAAATACAAGGTGCTTCTTCTGCAGTATTTGTGCAAACTGCGCCTTCCTTTTCTCCAATGCAATCTTTACAGAATCTTGTTGTGCCTGTGCGGCAAGTTTTGTGCTGTCCGCATTTGCCCTTAGCTGAGCCAGTTCCAAAGAATCCGCCATTGCTTTTGTCATTGCGCCTGAACCCGCCTTAGCAGAGGCGGCGCTTGCATCAGCCTCAGCCTTGCCGGCCTCAACCGTTTTCTCAACATCCTGCGCCGCAGGGTTAGATGAACGCTTTTGCGCAACTTGTTGTGAATGAGTTATGTTCTCCCTAACTGAAACAACGCTCTTCAAAGGTTTGCCGCTGATAAATCCGCAAAGCAAACCAACTGAAATAATCACAAGAGCAACTTTTAAAAACTTTTTACTGAACAGGCCTATTTTTTCTGATTGCCCTCTCTTACTGTTATTCATATATTAAATTATTTATTCTTTTTTCCGGAGGATTTTCCCGATGACGCTTTTTTTGAAGTCTTTCCCGGTAATGTTTTCCTTAAGTATTTTCCTGATACCGTTTTGCGCGTTTTAGTACTGCTTTTTTTAGCAGAAAGCTTTTCCGTTAATTTCTTAAGTTCCTCATTCAAACTCTCTGCCCTCTCATAATCCTCATTATCAACAGCTTTCTTTAACGCTTCTTGCAATTTTTCTACATAATTCTTCTCACGACGGTGTTTCTTTTCACCTTCCGCGGATTTTTTACTTTCTGCAAATTTTTTACCTTCCGCATACTCTTCACCCGCTACGATCCCTTCATGCAACGCACTCTTGTCACTCATATTCACTTTTGAGGCGTATTTATCCATTATGTCAGAAAAAACATAGATTGGAGCATTCAAAAATTTTGCAATCACAATACCGTTTCCAAAACTGCATACCAAACGCGATTCTTTTTTGCCGTCAAACAAAAGCAGTTCTGTCATAAAATTTTTATTATGTCCAATACCCTTGATAACAGAGAGTTCCAACAACTCTATTCCAAACGTTTTTAACGTTGTACAATATAGCATCTGGGCTGTAGGAAGTTCATCCGATGTTGATGTCTCCTTACTCTTAAAATTGGTAAGTATAATGTTGACGTCCGGCCTGGACAGCTTGATGGGCAAACAAGAATCTCCTCCCTTTTTATAAAGGAAAAAAACAAAGTTGCCGCCGTGAAAATCCGAGACGCTCAGCGCCCCCATATCTAATCTTACCCTTTCCATATAAAGCAAGGCAAAGATACTATTTTTTACTACTTTTGCCGTAATGTTTTTTGAGCTAAAAAATAAGGAGTGTCAATGCGGTGCAAGAGCAGGCGTATTGCACACAGAACACGGTGATATTCAAACACCTATCTTCATGCCCGTTGGTACCGTAGGTTCAGTGAAAGGAGTATACCATCGGGACCTTAAAGATGATATCAAAGCACAGATTATTCTTGGCAATACCTATCATCTGCTGCTGCGCCCGGGCATTGATTTGATTAACAAAGCCGGGGGGCTGCATAAGTTTGTGAACTGGGATCGCCCGATTCTTACAGACAGCGGCGGATTTCAGGTTTTCTCTCTTGCAGAGAACAGAAAAATCACAGAAAAGGGGTGCACATTCCGTTCACACATAGACGGTTCTCCGCGGGAATTTACACCGGAGAATAATGTTGATACTCAGCGTAAAATAGGCGCGGACATCATTATGGCTCTTGATGAATGTACTCCCGGAACAGCCGATTACAAATATTCGCTTCAGTCATTGCAGAGAACAAGCAGGTGGCTGGAGAGGTGCGTTAAAAGATTTAAAGAGACAGAGCCGCTTTACGGTTACAGACAGTTTTTCTTCCCGATAGTTCAGGGGTGCATATATCCTGATTTGCGCAGAATGGCTGCAGATCAGGTAGCTAAGGCAGATATGGACGGCTGCGCAATCGGAGGTTTATCTGTGGGAGAGCCGACGGAAAAAATGTATGAAATGCTGGAAGTGCTTAACCCGGTGCTACCTGCAGATAAGCCGCGCTACCTCATGGGGGTAGGAACACCTGCAAATCTTCTGGAAGGAATTGAAAGAGGAGTGGATATGTTTGACTGCGTGATGCCAACAAGAAACGGACGCAATGGAATGCTGTTCACTTCAGAGGGGATTATTAACATGAAAAACAAATGCTGGGCGGAAGATTTTTCCCAAATTGACGTCAATGGAACATCATTTGTAGATACCTCATATACAAAAGCTTACTTAAGGCATTTGTTTGTTGCCGGAGAGATGCTTGCAGCTCAAATTGCAAGTTACCACAATCTGGCCTTCTATTTGAAACTGGTTGAAGACGCAAGGACTCATATTATGGCGGGAGATTTTAAGAAGTGGAAGGAAGAAACCGTAAAAAAAGTTTCACAAAGAATTAATGATAAGTAAATTTGCGGGGAGCAATGCAACATGCAACATACTGACATGCTGCAGCAAGAATAAAAACCGTCGGGATATAAAAAGTGGCCATTACAAGAAAAGACATAGAGCAGCAGCTGAAAGAATTTAACTGGCACATCACAACGCTGGACAGGTATATCATCAAGAAATTTGTAGGAACTTTTTTTGTTGCGCTGCTGCTGATTATCGGCATAGTCATAATCTTTGATATCAGTGAAAAAATTGATGATTTTGTAGATAAGAACGCTCCGTTAAAGGAGATTATTTTTAACTATTACGCCAATTTCATCCCCTATTTTATAAACGTGTTCAGCCCTCTGTTTGTGTTCATTACGGTTATTTTCTTCACCTCCAAAATGGCTGCAAACTCAGAGATTGTTGCAATACTTGCAGGCGGAATCAGTTTTAAAAGATTAATGTATCCGTACTTTGTGTCTGCCGCATTTATTGCCATATTCAGTTTATTATTAAACCTTTACGTTATTCCGCCTTGTAACAAGGGGAGGCTCGCCTTTGAGGCAAAGTATATAAAAAAACCTTTTGAGAATACTAACAGAAACATGCACTATCAGATAAATCCGGGTACTTTTATGTATGTGCAAAGTTTCTCAACGTTCAATAATACGGCATATCAATTTACTTTGGAAACCATTAAGGGACACGATATTATCTCCAAGCTAAGTGCAAACGAGGCACAATGGGATTCCACAAAACAATGCTGGCAGCTGAGAGATTATTTTTGGCGCAAGTATGTTGGAAATGCGGAGCAGGTCAAGACCGGCAAGCAGCTGGATACGGCTCTGGTTATTACCGTAGAAGATTTTTATAGAAAGAAAAATACCGTACAGGCAGTAGCGTCCGGACAGCTTGGAAAACTCATCAAGGCGCAAAAACTGAGAGGGGATCAGATGGTGGAATATGCTTTAATTGAGCGTAATACGCGATGGGCTTTGCCGTTTTCCGCATTTATTCTTACACTGATAGGAGTCTCCCTGTCCTCTAAAAAAAGGCGAGGCGGAATTGGAATGAACATCGGAATCGGAATTGCCTTGAGTTTCTCTTACATCCTGTTTCTGCGTTTCAGCCAGATGTTTGTATTCACCGGCGCACTGCCGCCGTTTGTGGCACTCTGGATGCCAAACGTGATATTTGCGGTGATTGCGGTATTCCTGTACCGTATTGCTCCAAAATAATCATGGCAAGCTGCCGCCGGCAACTATTGCTTATTTAGATTGCCTTAACGGTCTGTGATTTTCTCTCTTTGTCTTTTTAAGTTCCTCATCCATCCTCCCGTAGCAATCCTCTGAAATACAACTATCTTTAAACTTCTCAAAAATATACTTTACGGCGGCGGCAGAGGGATGCACCATATCCTCGGCATACCAGCGATAGTCTCTAAGCTCATCCATCATTATTTCATAGGACGGAAAATAAGATGTATTCTTTTTTTCCTCCCGACAGTTTTGCTGTTCATCAATAAGATTATTTATTGCAAGCAGCAAAGAAGATTTGCTAATCTGGTTACCGTGAGCGCCATCTGCCATGTGTCTGATTGGACTTACGGTAAAAATAATCTCTTTGTCAGGAAATGCCTTAACAATCATGTGAAGCATTTTTTCCGTCTGAGACGCACTAAAAAATTCTCTACTAAAACATTTTGCGGGAAGCTTATGACAATTGCAAACTATCATGCACGTATTTGTAATTGTCTGTCCGTCAGCACCTCCAATGTATTTAAACACCCAGGAAGTTCCAAGTGTTATAATAATTTTTGAGACGTTTTTAAAAAATTCTGCGTCTCTGATTAACTTTTCATTAGCCTTATCCAGAAATTTTTTTGCATCATAATCTCCGCAGGAGGAGTGGTGAAAGAAGGTTACATACAAACCGTCGGGACGTTTAACAATGTCTTTCTCGGTGAAAAAGGGGGATATTTCCAGAGGCATCTTGCAAAGTTTTGCCACTGTTCCAAGTCTGAGCAAAGAGATGCACACAGATGCGGGATTGTACATCGTTCCAAATGGATTCACCATTGCATCAAATCCGTAATCCTTTAATACTCCGCCTATTTCATCAGAGAAGCATGAGCCCGTCAGCATTATTTTGTCTGAATAGCTTATTGAATTTTTATATTTTTCAATTTCTACAAGTGTCTGTATCTTCATCTTTTTTGTATTTTTCACTTATGTTGCTCTGAATTTTTTTAAGACCGGCACGCATAAGCGGCGTATCTCCAAAGAACCTCTTAAATTCATGTTCGTCAAGATTTTGCCACCATTCAGCCGTCGCTTTTGAGAGCAGTTTTTCTTTTGTGCGGAATTCCGGCCATCCCTCTTTATTTTTTCTATTCCAAGGACACGCATTCATACATTCATCGCATCCGAAAATCCATTTGCTGTTAAAAATCCCGTGGCCTTCATTATGTGTTAATCCGTCATCGGCCGCTGCCTTTTTTGAATTGTTCTTAATTTCTTCCGCATCCTCCCTTGCCTCTATTGTTGCATAAGAGGTACAACGTCTTGCATCAAAGGCATATCCGTTGTAACGCAACGCTCCGTTTTTGCAGGCATCTATACATTTTGAACAGGTGCCGCATTTACTTGTAGCAGAAGGGTTGTCATCTGTCAAGAGCTCTTTATCGGCAATTTGTACCGGAGAAAAATATGGCAGTTCAATCTTGGTAATAATAATTCCGATAAAATTTTTGATGCCGTGCTCCGGACTAATCAAAAAATTATTTTTGCCGATGAAGCCAAGCCCCGCTTTTACAGCCCATGCGCGCTCCATAACAGGCGCTGAATCTATGAATACGCGGCCAATGTCTTTTGCGCCTTCGGCATTAGAATCTCCTAAAGTTTCTTTTGCAATAAGCCGTAATATTTTATGCAGTTTATTCCTAATAACAGTGTGATAATCAAGTCCGCGTGCATATTCGGAAACCATAGGCACATTGCTTTTCACAGCCATGCCGTCAATCCCGTTTTGCCCGGCCGTTCTGCCAAAAGGAGCAAGAAAAACTAATACGCTCTTTGCACCCGGCACCAATAGCCCCGGATTAAAACGCTTCTCCATGTTGCGGGAGAGATACTCCATCCCGGCAAAAAAACCGGCATTTTTTGATGTAACATAAAAATGTTCATCATCTGTAAGCTCCTCGGATTTTGCACAGCCGCAGGCCACAAAGCCAAGTTCAAAACTCAAAGCTTTAATTTTTTCAAATAATTCCCTTTTTGTTTCCGTTTCTGACATATAAAGATTTTATGCGCTAAACTGCCCCGGCAGACGCTGCAAATTTAATAAAAGATAAACTGTCGGGATTTATAAAAAAACGTTTAAAAATTTAATGAATTTTATTAAATTCGCGCATTATTGTTATGAATTTTTAAAATAGAATAAAATATGAAAAGGATATTGGTAGTTGGAGCAGGCGGACAGATTGGAACAGAACTGGTCACACATCTGCAAAAAAATTATGGTGAAGATAATGTAGTTGCAGCGGAGGTCAGACCTGATATTGTAAAGAAAATTGCCGAGCACGCTCAGGCTGTTGAATTGGATGCCCTTGATTTTCAGAAATATGGAGAGACCATCAAGAAGTATAAAATTGATGCCGTCTATAATTTGGTTGCGCTCCTTTCTGCAAAAGGGGAGCTGAATCCGGACCTTGCCTGGAAGATAAATATTGGCGCCCTTCTAAACTCTTTGAATCTTGCAAGAGAGTTGCACTGCGCAGTTTTCACGCCGTCTTCCATTGGCGCATTTGGCTACAATACACCACATTACAAGACTCCGCAGGATACTATCATGAGACCGGATACTATTTACGGGGTTTGCAAAGTTACCGGAGAATTGCTTGGTGATTATTACTTTAAGAGGTTTGGAGTTGATGCCCGCAGCGTACGTTTTCCGGGTTTGATTTCCAACGGCGCCCTGCCGGGCGGCGGCACAACAGATTATGCGGTTGAAGTGTTCTATGAGATTTGGAAACACGGAAATTACACTTGCGCCGTACCTCAGGATGCTTATATGGATATGATGTATATGCCTGACGCTTTGGCTGCTACAACGCAGCTGATGGAGGCTGACCCTTCTCGTCTAAAACACCGCAACAGCTTTAACATTGCATCTATGAGTTTTACTCCGGAGCAATTGTTCAATGAATTAAAGAAGAGAATCCCGACATTTACATGGGATTATAAAGTTGACCCTATAAAGGCCGACATTGCCAATAGCTGGCCCGATATCATGGATGATTCTTGCGCCCGCGCAGAGTGGGATTGGGCTCCAAAATGGGGATTGCAGGAGATGATGACGGATATGCTTGCGGCTTGCAGGGAAAAGGTTGAAAACGGAGAGTACTAAAAGCCGGCAGGCGGCGCAGACTGTAAGTTAAAACCGCTTTTTTTGGAGATATACTTTTAAAGGTGACAAATAAAAAAGGCCCGCTATAAAGCGAGCCTTTTTTTATACAAATACTCTGATTATTCTGCTTTTGGAGCCTCTGCCTTTGGTGCCTCAGCCTTTGGTGCCTCAGCTTTCGGAGCTGCAGGTTCTGCAACTTTTTTTGCGCGGCTACGACGCGTGTTCTTCTTTTCTCCGGCCTCTTTTTTGCCTGAATTAAGAGCAGCCTCGTTAAAATCAACCAACTCCATTATTGCCATTTCAGCAGCATCTCCCGCTCTGTATGAGGTCTTTAAGATACGCGTATATCCTCCGGGACGCTCTGCAATTTTAGGGGCAATTACTCTAAACAGCTCTGTAACAGCCTCTTTCTGCTTTAAATAACTAAAAGCAACACGGCGTGAATTTGTGCTATCAATTTTGCTCTTGGTAATCAGAGGCTCTACATAGACTCTCAATGCCTTTGCCTTTGCAAGAGTTGTTTCAATTCTCTTGTGAAGAAGCAGCGATGAGGCCATATTTGCAAGCATCGCCTTACGGTGTCCGCTCTGACGGCCAAGATGATTTAATTTCTTATTGTGTCTCATGTCTTCTACTTTTTATCAATGTTATATTTGGAAATATCCATTCCAAAAGACAATCTGTGTTTGTCAATCAGAGACTCTATTTCCGTTAATGACTTCTTGCCAAAATTACGGAACTTCATAAGTTCATTTTTCTGGTGAGAAACAAGGTCTGCAAATGTCTCTATATCGGCTGCCTTTAAGCAGTTAAGAGCACGGACTGACAAATCCATATCGCTTAGCTTCTTCATTAGAAGCTGACGCATTCTTAATGTTTCCTCGTCAAGTTCTGCATTCTCTTTCTCTGCGCTTTGCTCAAATGACATCTTTTCATCCGAGAACAGCATAAAATGATAAATAAGAATTTTTGCAGCCTCCTTCAAAGCCTCTTTAGGCTGAATTGAGCCATCTGTCGTGATTTCTATATTAAGACTCTCATAATCAGTCTTCTGCGCAATACGGCAAGGTGCCACCGTATATTTAACATTAACAATTGGAGTAAAAATGGAATCAATAGGAATTGTCCCGACAGGAGCATTATCAGTTTTGTTTTCCTCTGCCGGAACCCAACCTCTGCCTTTGCCGATTGTCAAAGTCACTTTCAACTTTACTGATTCCTCCATAAAGCAAATGTGCTGCTGAGGGTTAAGGACTTTGAATGAGGTAAGACCCTTGGAAATGTCCTCTGCGGTCATCTCCTTCTTTCCGCTTACTGTAAGTGAGACGGTCTCTCCATCCTCGCTCTCTACCATCCTCTTAAATCTTACTTTCTTAAGATTAAGGATAATATCTATAACTCCCTCAATTACACCGTGGATAGTGGCAAACTCATGATCAACTCCTTCAATTTTTACGGAGGTGATTGCAAAGCCTTCCAGTGAAGATAATAACACACGTCTAAGCGCATTGCCAATGGTGATCCCATATCTCGGCTCAAGAGGCCTGAATTCGAATTTTCCAAAGGTATCCGTAGACTCCAGCATTATTACTTTGTCCGGTTTTTGAAATGCTAATATTGCCATATTATTTAATTTAATTTTTCTGTTAAACTGGTTACTACTTAGAGTACAACTCAACAATGAGCTGTTCATTAATGCTCTCCGGAATATCAGTTCTCTCCGGCAAATTTAAAAATTTACCGCTTAATGTGTCCGAATTCCATTCAAGCCAAGAATATTTTGCAGGATTAGCTGCAATAGCATTCTGAATAGTTTCCATGCTCTTGGATCTCTCTCTGACTCCAACAACATCACCCGGTTTAACGTGCGTAGAAGGAATGCTTGCTACGTTTCCGTTAAGCACAATGTGACGATGGCTAACCAACTGTCTTGCAGCTGCGCGCGTAGGAGCAATACCAAGTCTGTAAACAACGTTGTCCAATCTAGACTCCAGAAGCATCAGCAAATTGATACCGGTGATTCCTTTCATCTTTGAGGCGGCTGTGAACATATTGCGGAATTGTCTTTCCAAAACTCCATAAGTGTATTTAACCTTTTCCTTCTCCTTTAACTGAGTCCCGTACTCAGAGACTTTCTTTCTCTTCTTAGCCATGCCGTGCTGTCCCGGAGGGCAGTTCTTCTTCTCAAAACTCTTGTCAGCACCATAAATCGGCTCGCCAAATTTGCGGGCAATTTTTGTTTTTGGTCCAGTATATCTTGCCATAATTTTTACGTTTTATCAGTTAAACTCTGCGACGGCCCTTAGGTCTGCAGCCGTTATGAGGAAGTGGTGTAACATCAATAATCTCAGTTACTTCTATTCCCGCATTGTGAATTGTTCTAATTGCAGATTCTCTTCCTGCACCCGGGCCTTTTACATAAGCCTTCACTTTGCGCAATCCTGCGTCAAACGCAGATTTGGCACAATCTTCAGCTGCAACCTGAGCAGCATACGGAGTATTTTTCTTAGATCCTCTGAAGCCCATCTTGCCGGCAGAAGACCAACTTATAACCTGACCTTTAAGATTGGTCAACGTTACAATCACATTGTTGAATGTAGAAGTGATATGAGCCTGGCCCACAGCTTCTACCTTTACAACTCTCTTTTTATTTGTAACAACTTTCTTTGCCATAATCTAACTGCCTTTATTTAGTTGCTTTCTTCTTATTGGCTACTGTCTTCTTCTTACCCTTTCTGGTGCGGGCATTGTTCTTAGTGCTTTGCCCTCTGACAGGCAGTCCTAGTCTGTGGCGAATGCCTCTGTAGCATCCTATGTCCATAAGACGTTTAATGTTTAACTGAGTCGCGGTTCTAAGTTCGCCCTCAATCTTATAGTCTGCTGCAATTGTTTGCCTTATTGCAGCAATCTGGTCATCTGTCCAATCTTGCACCTTAATATTTACGTCAATCCCGCATTTATCAAGGATTTTTTTGGCAGACTTGCGACCAACTCCGAAGATGTAGGTTAAACCTACCTCTCCCCTTTTGTTTTTTGGTAAATCTACTCCGGCTATACGTGCCATAATCTATTGTTTACTTTTGTTTTATTAATTACAAATTCACTGCAGGAATTAGCAACTGCTAACCCTGGCGCATTTTAAATTTTGGAGTTTTTTTGCAGATAATATAAACGCGTCCTTTGCGTCTTACAATTTTGCAATCCTCGCTGCGCTTCTTAATTGATGCCTTAACTTTCATCGTATTATAATTTTATAATTTATTCTTACAGAGTTATTTATACCTGAATGAAATTCTTCCTTTAGTCAAATCATAGGGAGACATCTCAACTTTTACCCTATCCCCCGGCAAGATTTTAATATAATGCATTCTCATCTTTCCGGATATATGGGCAATAATAACAGGACCATTATCCAACTCAACTTTAAACATTGCATTGGACAAAGCTTCCAAAATTGTTCCGTCTCTTTCTATAGCCTCTTGTTTTGACATATGCTAATTTTTATTCTTTAGTTTATTAATGTAGTCAAAAGTGGTCAGGATTTGCGGTTTGCCTTTCTTAACGGCAACGGTAAATTCAAAATGAGCAGATTTCTTGCCGTCTTCAGTAGCAACGCCCCAATTATTATCTTGGATGTAAACCTCTTTAACTCCGGCATTTATCATTGGCTCAACACAAATAACCATTCCTTCTCTCAGCTTCTTTCCGGTACCCGGTTTTCCATAATTCGGGACCATAGGATCTTCATGCATATCTTTTCCTATGCCGTGTCCGACCATTTCTCTAACCACAGAAAAGCCCTGAGCCTCACAGTGTTGCTGAACAGCATTACCTATATCTCCAATCCTGTTTCCATCAATTGCCTGGGCGGCACCTAAATACAGTGACTCCTCGGTAGTCTTAAGAAGCAGCGCAGTCTCTTTATCTACTTCGCCCACTGGAAATGTATAGGCAGAATCTCCAAAATAACCTTTGTATATTGTTCCGCAGTCAACGGAAATTATATCTCCCTCTTTTAATTCATAATCACTCGGGAATCCGTGAACGACTACGTCATTAACAGACAGGCACAATGTCCCCGGAAAACCGTCGTAACCAAGAAAGCCGGGCACAGCCCCGTTGTCTCTGATGTACTCCTCCGCAAGCTTATCCAGAGTTTTGGTTTTAACTCCGGGAGCAACGGCCTTGCCCACCTCTGCCAACGTCTTGGAAACCAAGATTGCATTCTCTTTAAGAATTTCTATCTCCTCTAAGGTCTTATAGTGTATCATTCTAACCTTTCTGACTCCTCTAAAAATTAGTACGGCCCTTAAGACGTCCTGTCTTCATTAAACCGTCATAATGTCTCATTAACAAATAACTCTCAATCTGCTGCAATGTATCCAGAATAACACCAACAATAATCAGCAAGCTTGTTCCGCCATAGAACTGTGCAAACTGGTTGTTAATTCCAAGTATCATTGCAAACGCAGGCATAATGCCGACAATAGCCAGGAAAATTGAACCAGGAAGAGTAATGCGTGACATTATACTATCCAGATAATCAATTGTTTTCCTTCCGGGCTTAACTCCGGGAATAAAGCCTCCGTTTCTCTTCATATCTTCTGCCATCATGGTAGGATTTACTGTGACTGCGGTATAGAAATAAGTAAATATCACAATCAACAATCCAAAAACCAGGTTGTACCAGAATCCTTTATAATCACTCATAGTAGCGGCAAGTCCGCGGGTTGCGTCAAATCTTGAGAACAAAAGCGGGAACAACATCAATGCCTGAGCAAAGATGATTGGCATAACGCCGGCAGCATTAATCTTTAAAGGAATATACTGTCTTACACCGCCATATTGCTTGTTGCCTACTATCCTTTTTGCGTACTGTACGGGAACTTTGCGAGTACCTTGAACAAGAGCAATTGTTGCAGCAAATACAAGGAACAGGAAAATAAACTCAACCAACAGCATAAGAATACCGCCCGTTGTAGCATTAACCCTTGTACCAACCTCAGCAGCAAGTGCATAAGGAAGTCTTGCAACAATACCAACCATAATGATCAATGATATTCCGTTTCCAAGACCTCTGTCTGTAATTCTCTCGCCAAGCCACATAATGAACATTGTTCCGCCAATAAGCACCATAGTTGCAAACAGAGTGAATGAGAATCCATGTAACAGAAATGCATCCTCAGGAAGGGTTGTATGCAAGCTGGTTAAATAAGCCGGAGCTTGTACAGCCAAAATAACTATGGTAAGATATCTAGTCCACTGATTCATTTTCCTTCTTCCGCTTTCACCCTCTCTTTGCATTTTTTGGAAGTAAGGAATCATAATTCCAAGTAGCTGAAGGACAATTGATGCGGAGATGTAAGGCATTACACCAAGCGCAAAGATTGAAGCATTTCCAAAAGCGCCTCCGGAAAACATGTTAAGCAATCCAAGAAGTCCCTCTGATGTCTTTGCCGCCAAATCCGAATTGGCAATCAAAGAAGGGTTGATTCCCGGCATTACAACAAAACTTCCCAGACGATAAACCAACAAAAGAAGAAGCGTATAGACAATCCTCTTTTTCAGTTCCTCTATCTTGAAAATGTTCTTTATTGTTTCAATCAGTCTCTTCATTATATTACTTTATTACAGTTGCAGTTCCTTTTGCAGCCTCAATCTTCTCTTTAGCTGACTTTGAGAAAGCATTTGCAGTAACATCCAGCTTTGCTTTAAGGTCTCCGTTTCCAAGAATCTTTACAAGATCATTTTTAGAAACAAGTCCGTTCTCAATAAGAGTCTGCTTATTGATAGCAGCAGCCTTAAGCTTCTCGCTTAGGGTTTGCAGAGAAGACAGGTTAATAACCTTATACTCAATCTTCTTAGGGTTATTGAAACCAAATTTTGGAAGTTGTCTCTGAATTGGCATCTGACCTCCCTGGAATCCAAGTTTATCGTGGTAGCCGCTGCGTTGTTTTGCACCGTTCATACCGCGAGTGGAAGTACCGCCGTGTCCGGAACCTTCTCCGCGTCCTATTCTCTTATGCCTTCCTAAGGCACCCTCTGCAGGTTTTAATGTATGTAGTTTCATCTTAAAATCTCCTCTATTTAATATCCTCTATTTTAACAAGGTGACGAACTTTTTCAATCATGCCCTTGCTAACCGGATTAAGTTCAACTTCTACGGAATGATGAATTCTTCTGATTCCTAGTGCATAAAGGGTTGCAATCTGTCTTTTGGTCGCACCGTTTCTGCTTATAGTTTGTGTAACTTTTACTTTAGCCATCTTCCAAATCTCCTATCCGTTAAATACGTTCTTCATTGGAACTCCTCTTACACCTGCAACGGTATAAGCATCTCTCATCTGAGCAAGAGCTGCAATTGTTGCCTTAACAAGGTTGTGAGGATTGGATGAACCTTTGGATTTTGCAAGCACGTCATGGACACCAACTGACTCAAATACAACACGCATTGCACCTCCTGCCTTTACTCCTGTTCCGGGAGCGGCCGGTTTCATAAATACCTCAGCACCACCAAATTTTGCAATTTGCTCATGAGGAATCGTCTCTTTGCTAAGAGGAACTTTTACAAGATTCTTCTTTGCATCTTCTATTCCTTTGGAGATAGCCGTAGTGACCTCATTAGCCTTACCAAGGCCGTAGCCAACAACACCCTTCTCATCTCCAACAACTACTATGGCGGCAAAGCTGAAGTGGCGGCCTCCTTTGGTCACCTTTGTAACTCTTCTGACTGCAACCAATCTGTCTTTTAATTCCAGATCTGTAGTTCTTACACCTTTCTCTTTAAAATTCTCTGCCATAATAATTAGAATTTAAGTCCGCCCTTGCGCGCGGCATCTGCCAAACTTTTAACTCTTCCATGATACAGGTAACCTCCGCGGTCAAATGCAACCTCTTTAATTCCCTTTGCTACAGCGGCTTTAGCAGCCTCTGTTCCAACAAGAGCTGCAACTTCTACGCTGGTCTTTCCCTTTGTCTGAGGCGCAATTGCCTTATCCATAGAAGAAGCTGCGACTATAGTTACACCTTTCTCATCATCTATGAACTGCACATAGATTTGCTTATTGCTTCTGAATACGCTCATCCTCGGTTTCTCTGCAGTTCCGGAAACGTTCTTGCGGATACGATAACGTATTCTCTGTCTTCTTTCTGTCTTATTCATAATCTCTCCTCCTGTTATTTAGCTGCTGCTGTCTTGCCGGCTTTTCTGCGGATATACTCTCCTGCATACTTGATACCCTTACCCTTATAAGGTTCAGGTTTACGGAATGAACGAATCTTTGCCGCAATCATTCCAACCAGCTGTTTATCACAACTTGAAAGAACCAATATTGGGTTTGCACCCTTCTTAACTTGAGGAACTTCCGCCTTAACTTCAACTGGAAGCTGAAAACAAATATCGTGAGAATAACCAAGACTGAACTTTAAAAGTTGTCCCTGAGCTTCTACACGATATCCTACTCCTATTAGCTCCTGCTGGATTTTATATCCCTCAGAAACTCCTACCACCATATTGTGGATTAGGGCACGGTAAAGTCCGTGCAAAGATCTGTGGCGCGGCTGATTGGTAGGTCTCTCTACCCTAACTACGCCTCCCTCAACGGTGACCTTGATATCAGGATCAACCTTCTGGCTCAACTCGCCTTGAGGGCCTTTAACCTTCACCACGTTATCCTGTCCAACCGTAACGGTGACAGCTTGGGGAAGGCTTACAGGTAATTTTCCTATTCTAGACATAATTAAAAAATAATTCTATTAATAAATGTAGCATAAAACTTCACCGCCTACGTTCTGCTCCTTAGCTTCCTTGTCTGTAATAATACCCTTGGAAGTAGAAAGGATTGCAACGCCTAATCCGTTAAGTACGCGAGGCATCTCTGCAACACCCTTGTACTGTCTAAGACCCGGACGGCTGATTCTTATTAGTTTTTTGATAGCAGGCTGCTTAGTATCAGGGTGATACTTAAGAGCTATCTTAATATTCCCGACAGGTTTTCCCTCTTCAAACTTGTAGCTTAAAATATAGCCCTTCTCAAAAAGAACCTTTGTAAGCTCCTGTTTCATTTTAGAGGAAGGAACGTCAACAACTTTGTGACCTGCCTGATAAGCGTTCCTAATTCTTGTTAAATAATCTGAAATTGGATCAGTCATTTTAATTTAATTTTTAATTTTTTAATCTCTCTACCAGCGTCATTTTGGCGCCCGATATCCAATAATGTAACCTGCTACCAGCTAGCTTTACGCACTCCCGGGATAAGGCCTTTGCTTGCCATCTCTCTGAACTGAATTCTGCTGATGCCGAATACGCGCATATAGCCTCTTGGTCTTCCTGTAAGAGAGCAGCGGTTGTGTAATCTAACCGGACTGGAATTCTTTGGAAGTTTATCCAATGCAGCGTAATTTCCCTCTTTCTTAAGTTGTTTACGCTTCTCGGCATATTTGGCGCATAGTTTGGCGCGCTTAACTTCACGCGCTTTCATTGATTCTTTTGCCATATTCTTTTTTTAAAATTTTTCTGCAAAAAGTTATGCTTTCTTCTTGAAAGGAAGACCGAATGACGCAAGCAATGCGCGAGCTTCCTCGTCACTGTTGGTGCTGGTAACAAAAGTTATCTCCATTCCGACAACTTTTGTAACTTTATCAATATCAATCTCAGGGAAGATAATCTGCTCTGTAATTCCAAGAGTATAATTTCCCCTCCCGTCAAACTTCTCTTCAATTCCCTTGAAGTCTCTGATTCTAGGAAGAGAAACCTTTATCAATCTCTCCATGAACTCATACATTTTAGCCTGCCTTAGGGTAACTTTTACTCCGATCGGCATTCCCTTTCTCAATTTGAAGGTTGCAATATCCTTCTTTGAATAAGTAAGAATTGCCTTTTGACCGGTAATCATAGACAACTCTGCCTGAGCGTTTTCTGCAATTTTCTTATCTGCGGTTGCACTTCCAAGACCCTCGTTGACCGTAATCTTCTGAAGTTTTGGAACCTGCATAACTGTTTTATAGCCAAACTGTTTTGTAAGCTTTGCTATAATCTCGTCCTTATAAAGTTTCTCCAGATTGGGTACCCAACCCTTAGGCTTTACCTGATCTGCAGCTGCTTTCTTTGCTGCACTTTTGGCACTCTTTTCTGCCTTTGCATTCTGCTGAGGCTTAGCGGCCTTAGGAGCCTTATCCTGTTTAGGAGCTGCTGCCTTAGGAGCTTGCTCCTTCTTTACTTCTTCTGCCATTATTTAATTTCCTCCCCTGACTTTTTAGCATAACGTACAAGTTTGCCCTTATCATTCAGACGACGTCCAATCTTAGTAGGACCGCCTTTGACAGGATCAACAACCTGTAGATTAGAGATGTGAATAGATGCCTCCTGCTTAATAATTCCGCCCTGCGGAGCCTTAGCATTTGGTTTTGTATGCTTGCTTACCATGTTGAGACCCTCAACAACAGCACGCATCTTAGCCTTGTCAACTGCAAGTACTTTTCCCTGCTTGCCCTTATCATTGCCGGAATTAACAAAGACTGTATCGCCTTTCTTAATGTGTAATTTTACATTCATTATTATACCCTCCTATTATTATAGTACCTCAGGGGCAAGTGAAACAATCTTCATAAAGTTGTCGCGAAGCTCTCTGGCCACCGGGCCAAAAATACGCGTACCTCTGACTTCACCCTGGCTATCCAAAAGGACGCAAGCGTTCTCGTCAAATCTTATATAAGAACCGTCCGGTCTGCGGACCTCTTTTTTAGTTCTTACAACAACCGCCTTGGAAACAGAGCCTTTCTTGGCATCTGCCCCGGGAATAGCGCTCTTAACCGCTACAACTATCTTATCTCCAACACCGGCATAACGACGCTTTGTTCCTCCAAGCACGCGGATACAAAGAACTTCCTTTGCTCCACTGTTGTCGGCTACCATTAATCTTGATTCCTGCTGTATCATAGCTATTTAACTTTTTCAACAATTTCTACTAATCTCCAGCGCTTTGTCTTGCTCAAAGGACGAGTCTCCATAATCTTTACGGTATCGCCTTCTGAACATTCGTTCTTCTCATCATGCGCTACAAACTTTGTGGTTTTATTTACGAACTTACCGTAAATAGGGTGCATCTCTTTTGTTTTTACCGCAACTACAATAGACTTATCCATTTTGTTGCTAACCACTACACCGACTCTAACTTTTCTCAGCTTTCTTTCCATTACTTAGATTGTTTTTTATTCTCAATCTCACTAAGGACAGTGAGCATCTTGGTAATATCTTTTTTTGCTTTTTTAATTTGAGACGTATCCTCTAATGGAGAGACTGCGTGGTTAAGAAGCATCTGATTAAGAGAGCCTCTGCTAGCCTCTATGCGCTCTCTCAGATCCTTCTCTGACATTTCCCGTATTTCTTTTGTTTTCATGGTATTATCTCCAATTATTGTTTAACGTAATCCCTTCTGACTACAAACTTTGTAGAGACGGGCAATTTCTGGGCTCCAAGTCTAAGCGCCTCTTTGGCAACCTCAATAGGAACACCTTCAACTTCAATTAACATTCTTCCCGGGGTAACAGGTGCAACAAAACCCTCTGGATTTCCTTTTCCTTTACCCATACGGACCTCGGCAGGTTTTCTAGTAAAAGGCTTATCCGGAAATATGCGGATCCATACGTTTCCTTCACGTTTCATATAACGGACAACTGCTTGACGTGCAGCCTCTATCTGCTGTCCTGTCATCCAGCAAGACTCCAGAGTCTTAATGCCGAATGAACCAAAGGCAAGCTGACTACCTCTATGGGCAACGCCTTTCATGCGGCCCTTCTGCCATCTTCTGAATTTGGTTTTCTTTGGTTGTAACATTGCTTTATCTTATTAATTTTCAATACTTTAGTTGTAACGGAGCCAGAGTATTGGGGTGCAAAGGTATAATAATTTATTCAATGCGCAAACTTTTTTGCGTTTTATTTCACGCACTTTGGCAAAAAAAAAATGACGGTCAAAACCGCCATTCTCACAGAGTTACAGATTTGCAAATTCTTTGAAATCTCAGTTTTTGGAAATCTTTGTACAAATCCCGACAGATTATTTCCGCTTTATTGTCTTAAGCTTTGAACTCACCTCAATGCATTTATTCCAAACGCGCATAAGGTTTCCGCCCCAAAACATTTGCAGCTGGTCAACCGTCCATCCCCTCTTAAGCAGCTCAATAGTAAGGTTTTTCATCTGTCCGGCGTTATCCATCCCAACAACTCCTCCGCCGCCGTCAAAATCAGTACCAAGTCCAACATACTGCGGGCCAACCAAATTTTTTATATGGTCAATGTGATTTGCCAGAACTGCAACGCCTACTTTGTGGGCGGGCAAGTCGTCAGACAAAAAGAATCTGCCGGTGCCAACCTGAATAACGCCCCCGTTAGCCGCTATCATCTTAATCTCCTCATCCGTCAAATCTCTGCGCTGAGAGGGTTTTAACGCTCTGCAAGCGGAATGTGACGCAATTACCGGAGCCTTTGCAACCTTCAATACATCCTTAAGGGCCTCTGAGGAGACATGTGAAATATCCACCATCATTCCCAGCTGCTCCATCCTCTCAATAACTTCATACCCAAATGGAGAAACACCGTGCCAGCAAGCCGTTTTCCATTCTCTAGAGCCGTCGCAAATTTGATTTGCGGCATTATGACTCAATGTGATATACCTGACCCCCATCTTATAAAATTCATCTACCCTGTTAACGTCATTCCCAAGAGGATAACCATTTTCTATTGCAAGAATAACGGCGCGCTTTCCCTGAGCCTTAAGTTTTACTACATCGTCCGGAGTATATGCGATGCCGGCAACATCACTCTTTTTTGCTGCAACATATTTTTTCCAGGAGAGAAGTTCCTCTTTACAATAGTGATACGCAGAATCCAGTGACTTCTTATTTTTCCAGGGTCCCTGCTCCAGATAAACTGCAAAAAAAGCGGCATCCAGCCCGCCTTTCTTCATTAAGGCAAAAGAGACCTGGCCCTTGGGAACAGTATATTCCCCGTTTGGATGCATAATGTACGTTGCCGTATCATTATGAGTATCAAAAGATACCACAAAATTATGCACACTGTCAGCAAGCACTGCATACTGCGCATCGGTAAGATTGTATGCATTATGTTTTGGCGCACCCGGCAGCGGCATGCTGACCGGTTTTGGTGCTGTTTGTTCAACAGACTGTACTGCAGCGCGTTTTACAGAGACGGATTTTGCGCTCTGGGCTGTTGCATTCTGTTTGCCGGCGCAGCTGCAAAGAGCAACCGTTGCCGCAATCAATAAATATTTTCCGATTTTTCCCATTATAAATTCATGCTCCCGACAGATTATTTTACAACTGCTTTCTTTGTCCACCATTTCATCTTCACGGCAAGCCACAGCAACAGCGCACTAAATATCAGACAGGCCCACATCAGCCAATTGCCCCATCCGGCAGTAAAGGCTATCGGGACCAAAGTAATTAAGATTATCTCAACCGGTGCAATTGGCAGATATGCAAGCGCATAATCATCCATGGTCTTGCTCTTCATGTCCGGATCAACAATTCTTTCCAATGCAATACCCATTGCCATAGTACCTGTCCACCAGCCCCATGCAAAAATTGAGCGCTCAAACCAATAGTTGTGAGCAAGATGCTTTCCAAAATAGAATGTAATTGCATAGACCACAATCACTCCTACAACCAGCATTACAACAAGCGGTACCCAGAACTTAACAATAACCGCCAGTTTAATAGACGCAACACCGCAGGCAACAAGCAGGTCCGTAAAGAAACTTCCGATACGCTGCGTTGTCTTTGGACATATATAATCTGTGACTCCGGTTCTGTCAAATATTTTCTTAAAAATTAAGCCGACAATAAAAGCGCAGGAGAATACCGGAAGTTCCATGTTGTTATAGGGAGCCTGCATTCCGCTACACCAATTCTTAACTGCAACACTAAGAACATATCCCAAGAATGCAACAAAAAATACAAGGGCAAAATGAAATGTCAATGTCTCTATAGATATAGAAGAGGTTGTGCTTTCACCAACATCATCTCTTTTCTCTTTTGGAAGAAGTCCGGTGCGCAATTCATTTGGAAGATCCTTAAAATCAGTAATAAACGCAGTTTGTTTTTTCCCGGCGGCGCGTTTAATTATAATCAGACCGCCCACAATCGCAAGAACAACTCCAACGGTAGCGGTAGTCATGCCAAGACTCATGGCATCATCCCATCCCATATTTCTAAATGCTCCGCCAATTGCTGCGGCGGTTCCGTGCCCGCCGTAAAAACCTGTCGGGAGCATAGCTCCAAAAGCATCATTCAGCCCCGGCCATATTAGCTTAAGTGCGTATAAACCAAATAATCCCATAATTCCCCACTGCAACAGCATCCCTATCTGCGCATAAATCCACATTGGGCCGACTCTTGTAACAACTTCTTTTACAGAAGATTTTGGAGAGGAAAGCGGCAGTGAACCAAAAACAAGCGCAATCATTACCGCCGCATAAGATGCAAGATTGTTTGAGAACGGGAGCCATCCAAGACCGTTAGGTCCAAATGCAAGTCCAAGAAGTCCGGCAATTAAACTGGGGGGAACAAAAAGCTTCTGCACCAGCCTTACTTTGACTCTGATAAGTTTGCCGACAAGAATAAGACCGAAGATCATACCCATGTCTACAAAAAAGGACCATGGAGTAAAGCCTTGAAAATTAAAAAAATTGTACATCTATATCGTATTTAGGTTGACAAATATACAACTTTTGCATTAGTTTTGCAGACCAATCGCGGAATGAAGGGGATATGGAGGGGATAAAAACAGACATAAATATTTCTTTTGTCACGACAACTTTTTACCGCTGCGGCTGTATTTTGTTGCTGGCGGCAGCAGTGCTGTTGTGTGGAGTAAACAATGCTTCCGCCCAAAACAAAAAGGAACAAATTAAAGTCGAGAGAGTTCCCGTCAACAACCAGCTTACTCACCCAAAATCTTTATTTTCCAGACCATATGCGGGGAATCCGCAAGTAAATCCATCCGGCAACATGATGGATAAAGAGGTGAAAGATGATAAAGACGCCATTGCCGCACGTATTAAAAAAAGAGCTGCAGATGACAAGATCAGAGAACAGATGTGGGCCAAAGTAGAAAAAGACAGAGAGCGTTATAAGGGTGCAACAGAATGGGCGGTAATGTATTACAAGGTTGAAGATAACGGAGACACAACATATATAGATTGGCTTCCTCCCGTATTCAAATTTGAAACCGTGCGCAAATGGTACAAGGCAAAAGTGTGGAGAGAATACAGACGGCTTGTTTGGAATTTTAAGAAAGTATATCCTTATGCGCTGCAGGCCAGAGGAATAATCAGGGAAGCCGACAGTGTCCTTGCGGTAAATAATTTTAGCCGTCGGGAGAGAGATAAATACATAGAAGAATATCAGGACAGGTTGTTCAAGCAATTTGAAAAACCAATGAGAAATCTGACAATTACGCAGGGGCAACTCCTAATGAAGCTGATAGACAGGGAATTGGGAAGAACATCTTTCTATATAATCCGCCAATACCGCGGCAGACTTTCCGCAGGATTCTGGCAACTGGTGGCGCGCATGTTTGGTTCAGATTTAAAAAAGCCGTATGACAAATTTGGAGCGGACAGGCAAGTAGAAGAACTTGTTGTGCTCTACCAGGAGGGCTCGTTTGACGCCCTTTATTTTTCAATGTTCGGATACCAGAGGTAAGAGAGAATATCTTTACCTATAAAGAAACATTCCTTAAAGTTTCACCGTCAAAAACAATATAATCCGGATTATAGATCCAGTCACCCAACATGAACAGCTCGGAGCCGTTTTGTAATTTTTGCTCTGTACGAATATGAAAATGTCCAAAGATGAAATAATCTATTTTATTCCGGACTGTCCGCAAGTCTGTTTTATTCCCGACAGCCTGTGCTCCGGTTACTGCAGAATTTTGCACCGCTTCATATTTTTTTTGAAAATCTTCCGCGTACGCAATACAGTTATTGATAGTCATTTGCGCCCCCTCCGGAGAAGCCTGCCCGCGGGTCAGCCTATTGTGTTTGCTCCATCCGTGCCCAAGTAAAAAAGCCCATCGCGGATGAATTCCGCTAAATAAAATCTGCAAAAATCTGTTGTGAAAAATACTATACAAAAATGCATACCCCGGGTCATTTCCAAACAGCCCGTCTCCGTGTCCCAGACAAAAACGTTTCCCCTCAATTTCAAAAACCGCAGGCTGCTTCTCCATAATTAATCCAAGCTCCTTCCGGAAATATCTATACGTCCAAACGTCATGGTTGCCGTTAAAAAAATGCACCTTAACTCCTCTGTCCACAAGAGATGCAATTGCCCCCAATGTCCTTGTAAAACCAACGGGAATCACATCTTTATACTCATACCAAAAATCAAAAATATCCCCAAGTAGAAAAACTTCTTTTGTTTGAGGAGGCAAACCGTTAAGAAAAGAGGAGAATTTTTTCTCTCTCTCCACGGGATTTTTATAGTTCAATCCCAGGTGTACGTCCGACACAAAAAAATATAAGTTTTTCTCTACCATTAATGCAACATATAAGGAAGCACAACACAAAGAATTCCGGCTATTGCACAATAAATGGCAAACCCTGTAAGCTTAACATTTTTAACAAGTTTGACCATCCATTTGCATGCAGCCCATCCCGCAAAAAATGCTGCAAGAAATCCAAACAGCAACGGTAAAAATCCGATGCTTGCGGAGGTGCCTGCAACAGCGGTTCCCGGATCGGCTGCAGCACCCGTGGAAGCCACAACATCCCCGGCATTTTTAAGAGCTTTATAAACATCCAAAAATGCCTGACCTAAAATCGGAATAATAACCATCAAAAATGAAAATTGCGCAACGGAAGATTTTTTAACCTTGCAAAGCAGTCCGGTAGAAATGGTTGCACCTGAACGTGACAGACCCGGAAGAACGGCAACGGCCTGTGCTATTCCAACAACAAAAGCCTGCCAATAATTAATTGCAGAATTATCACAATAATCAATCCCGTTACTCTCTTGCTTTGAAAGAGATGTTTCAGACTCGGCGACAGACAACTTGCCATCCGTTCCAACAGCGGTTTTATCTTGTGAGTCCGCAGCATTTTTTTTCTCATTGCGCGCCGTTATCCTCTCACTGCAATCCAGCAACAAAGCGGTGACAATCAGCATACAGCCTACAAAAAGCAAACCGTTTCCGGTATGAGATGCAATATAATCCGTAGAGAAAATTTTCTCCACCAAGTCATTCAATGTAAAGCCAACTATCGCGACGGGTATAAGTGAAACCAATATCTTAAAAACATAATCTTTTTCCCCATTCATGCCGCGTGCAAAAAAGCCTTTGATTAATCTTCCAAGAGGTTTGCGGAATACGACAATAGTACTCAGCACTGTAGCAACATGCACCGTCACATCAAACTTAAGATTTGTCTCCCCGCCTATTCCAAAAAGTTCCTGAAAAATAGTCAGATGTCCGCTGCTGCTCACCGGCAGAAATTCCGTGAACCCTTGTACCAGTCCTAATAACAAACCTTGTATCCAATTCATAATTAACTGTTTTCCTTATTAGAACCGCACTTCTTGATGTTTTTTTTCATGATGGCAACAATCACAACCACAATGCCGCCCAATATTAAGATTGGAGAAATCACCATTCTTGTAAAACTAAAAATTGCGGGGGAAAAAACATTGGGGTCTTTGCTGCCGCCGCCAATCATAAAAATATAACCAAGAACCATAATGCCCAATCCTATAAGAATCCACATTACATTCTGTTTTGGAATTGCAAAATTCTGCTCCTGAGCAGAATTAGTTTTTTGTATGTTTTTCTGTTTCATATTCTATGTATATAATTCATTGCCGCTCAATCCTACCAACTTATTAACAACAAAATACGTGCAAATCAAACAGATAACAACGCCAAGCAAAATTACGCCGGCAGAAACTTCTATCATTATCTGCAAATTAATAATTGAAAATATGCTGGAGAATTCCTTTCTAATTAAAAACAACACGCCCACCAAAGCGCAAATTGCAATAATCCCACTTATAAGCCCCTGAAATATAGCCCTGTACATAAACGGTCGCCGGATAAATCCCTTTGTTGCTCCAACTAGCTGCATTGTGTGAATAGAAAATCTTTTTGAGAAAACATTAAGACGCACCGTGTTGTTAATTAACACAACGGAAATAAACATAAGCAGAGCAATAAACACAACCAGTACCAATCCAATCTTCTGCATGTTCTTGTTAATTGTCTCAATAAGAGATTCTTGATAAACCACGTCGTCAACCAGCGGGTCCTCTTTTAACATACGCTTAAGAACTTTTACGCTATCGGGATGAAAATAATTTGGATTCAACTGTATCTCCACGGATATTGGAATTGGGTTAGATTCAAATACATCCAGAAAATCATTTCCAAGCAACTCCTTCATCTCCTTGGTTCCCTGCTCTTTGCTGATAAGCTGCGTAGATTTTACAGCCGGCAGCATTGCAACATTTTTGCAAAAAGATTCCGCCTGCACCTGAGTGGCGTCCTCCGTTAAGATTGTAGAAATCTTTATGTTCTCTTTAAAATAATCAGAAACCTCGCGGGCATTTACAGCCAAAACCGCAAAAATGCCCACAATAAACAGCACCAATGAGATGCTTATGACGGATGAAACGTACGACCGCAACAACCGCCCCCCTAATGAATTTTTCTCCTTGCTTCTCATAAATCGTCCCCAAAGGTATGAAAAAGCTACCTTTAAATCTCAAAATTTTTTACTACCTTTGCCAAGAGGATATTATGTACTATGGGAGAGCCAGTTAAAATATTGTATGTCAGCAGTGAGATTACACCTTACCTGCCGGAAGATACAATTTCTGTAGCCGGCCGCTATATGCCTCAGGCAGCACAGGAAAACGGTATAGAGATAAGAGCTTTTATGCCAAAGTACGGGCTCATAAATGAACGCCGCAATCAATTGCATGAAGTCATCAGGCTTAGCGGAATGAATATAGTTGTTAATGATCTCGACAGACCTTTAATAATAAAAGTTGCCTCTATCCAGCAGGCCCGCATGCAAGTGTATTTTATTGAGAATGAGGATTATTTCAAGAGAAAGTTTTTATACACGGATGAGAAGGGAAAATTTTTTGCAGACAATGACGAGCGCGCTATTTTCTTTGCACGCGGAATGTTGGAGACTGTAAAAAAATTAAGATGGCAACCGTCCATTATTCATTGCGGCGGGTGGATGACTCACCTTGTTCCGCTGTATCTGAAAATGTCTTATAGAACAGATCCGATATTTGCAAACAGCAAAATTGTTCTTTCACTTTACGATGAAATTTCTAAGGAAAAATTCTCCTCCGGTTTTGTGAAAAAGGCGCTGATGCAAGGAGTGACTCCGGCGGATATGGATGTGCTTGGCAATCCTAATGGCATAAATCTTGCTAAATTAGCTGTCAAGTATGCGGACGGAATAATTCTGGGAAGCAATAATGTTAATAAGGAAGTCCTTGATTACGTTGCTAAGCGAAAGCTGCCAACACTTCCTTTTACAGAAATAAGTGCCGGAAACGCCTCGTACACAAATAAGTACATTAAGTTTTACGACAAATTATTAAAAGTATAATGCAATTAAAGGCTTTCTTCCGCTATCTGATTTTGCCGGCCGCGGCATCACTTCTTACATATTCTTGTATATCAGTGGATAAAACCATTGGAGACAATAATGTTCCCAATGACTATATAATGCAAGTTGGTACGGCAACTTTTCATTTGCCTCTTAAAACTAAAATGCCCGACAGTCTGCAGGCCCTTAACGCATCATACGGTTATTTTGGAGCGATAAGAACAAAAGAATTTGGGCTTGCAAATTTTACATCAGCAACTAACTTTGCCCCCAGCTCTTCCGGTTTAAACTTTGGCACAGGTGCTTACGTTAAGAAATTTTACATCACAATGATTATGAGCGGAAACACCATCACGGATAAAAGCCAGGAAGGAATTACGCAAAATATTCATGTGTACAGAATGAATAAATATGTTGACACTACCGATAAGTACAACAACATGATTAAGAGTTCCGATTATATTCATAATCAAATAAATATAGGCAGTACGGTTTATACGGGCGCCGACTCTCTTACAATCTACCTTAACAATAGCTTTGGAGAAGATATCCTTAAAGCTACTAAACTGCAACTGGATTCTACAACTCATTTTGTCAAAGGGTATAAAGGCTTGTATTTTACCTGTGACCCCCCTGCTGCCGGAACCTATGGAGGCAGACTAAACAAATGGACCGTTACATCCAGCTACATGTATATGCAAATCAATTTTCAGCCGACATGGAAAAGCGGGCTGGCCAGAAAAGATACAACGGTCACTTTTGCTCTTGGCGTTGACTATGCCCAGAATGAATCTACATACGAGTCAACATCTCTTGCATCAGACACGCCGCAAGAATACATTGACATTGAGGGAATGGGAGGCATCAAACCATATATAGATCCGCTTGTTCTTAAAGACACTCTAGATAATTGGGCCGGGAAAATGGGATATGATAAAAAAAGAATCTTAATAAGCGGTGCGGAGTATGTTTTGCCTTATGAGCTACCTGCAGATGAAAGCAGAGTGACAAGCTACTACCAACAGTACTTGTACCCTTGTAACAGAGTTGCAGATACCACGGATTACTATTACTATCCTTTAACCGATGTTTACAGTACAAGTAATAATGTGGGAGCAATTAACAGGTCTCTTTATTACTATGCCGGACAAATGGCAAGTACTGTACAAAAAATAATGAAAGCAGACAGGAGTGAAGTTGCGGCAGAGCCAAAATATAAAATGTGGATTATGCCAATTGTTGTATCCTCCTCAAGTTCATATTATTCCAGCTCCAGTACAACCACGTATAATCTTGATGCAACAACTTACAGCGTGGGAAGAATCAACGGTCCTGCCAACAAGAATTACCCGTATATCAAAAT
>DAIRSJ010000014.1:0-32081 GCA_036804445.1 Candidatus Egerieousia sp. | reverse complement strand
GTTGCAACCGGATCTATAAAACAGTTGCAGAAGTACCCGGCATGACTATTTTATAAAACCTGCCACGTCAGGGGCTAAAACCCATTTAAGTTGGCAGCCGGGAGACAAAGTCCCTTATCCGGAAATATACATGTCATATCCTGATAATCCCGACAGATGTCATTTTGACAAAAGTAAAATAAAGTCATGGTTGTGCCGTAATGTTTTACAACGCGGACCGTGTTGAAAACATGAAAGTCAAAGGCATATTTATTTTTTACCGCTGAGCGTACTGCTTTCTGTATCAGAATTATGCAAGAGTTTATCTGCCGCGTTATATTTGCGTCCAAAGCTGAAGTTCCATGAGAATTTTATCATGAACAGCTGGGCGGACTCTCTGAAATGCGAATTGCTATATGATGGAGCAAGGGCGCTTAGGTTGGTGGTTGGATTTTTATATGTGTTGCGATTTGTAAACGGATTTATAGCACCAACGGCAACAGACATTTCATCCGTAATTTTATACCCAAGCATTATGAGATGTCCTTTTTCATCTCTTGACACGACGGTCTCACCCAAAAGCTGTTTATCAAGACTGTTAATCCGGAAGTAAAGAATAAATTTCTTATAGTAACCGTCCATTTCTATCGTATAATAACCGTTATTGTAAACATGGTGATAGTCAACCCCTCTGCTGTCATAATGATTCATTCCTGCAGTTGCGCTAAAGGTAAATATTTTTGCAATCGGACCAATTTTGAATTCCAGTTCAGGATTAATCTTATACCAGCTTTTTTGGTTTAAATTGGTCCGGATAAATTTATCATTCTCTCTCAAAGTTTCCTCCATGATTGGATTTTTCATGTAGTTATAGTAGACTTGACCGTTTACCGTGAACATTCCCTTCCGCCACTCAAAATATAATCTGTTCTCCCATATATGATAAACTTTAAGGCCGGGATTGCCTCTTCTAATCTGCAGAGAATCAATCAACTGTTCGACATTGTTTAAATCAGAAAGTTCCGGCGTACGGTAATCCAATTTAGTTGTCAAACGGATATATGCGTTGTCTGAAAAATTGTATCCTATATTAACCTTTGGGTAGACAACAAATTTGTGGTAATTGGCTCCGGCCTGCCCTGTCCACATATAAGCACCATATCCCCCAAAAGAATAATTGAACTTGTTGTAACGTCCTTTCAACTCTGCAAATAGTGCTGCACGTCCCTCTCTCATTGATGTTGTTGCATCTACGGTTCCATTATAATCATTATTTGCATAAACCTGATAATATCTTGCGCCCGTGCTGAGTACCAGTGCTTTATCCGAATGTTTCTTATTGTCCCCGACAATTTTATTTTCCGTTCCGGCGGTACCGCCGGTCGCAGAGCCATCGGCAGCATTATCAGAACCTGCTCCGCCGGCATTTTCCGCCCTGGATTTTAAAAGTCCCTGCTCATAAATTGTCTCTCCGATTATGGAATATTTATCTCCTTTAACTTTTGAGTAAATATCTGTTGTAACCTTTTCTCCGCCGCCTGTAATAGGCTTGGACTCTGAATACATCTTCTTATCTGTAGTCCCAATATAAGTTCCCACTACATTCACAATTAGATGTTTGCTTTCAGAAAAATTTTTCTGAAAATATAAATCCAATGAAGGAGTTGTGTACAATTTCTTTGTGCTGTCTCTCATATCAACATAATTATCTCTGTCATTTACAGGATATAACAAGCTGTGGTAGTCATAGTTATATACATTGTTGTGATTGACTCTAAAATCGGCGTTAAAGAACCATTTCTCTCCCTCCTGATAATTATAATATGCATCAACCCAGCTATGCCAAAACTTAAAACGGCTTGGAATACCTTGTTCCACACGGGTAAAGGAACTGTCGTGAGCAAAATTAAATGTCTCTCTGTTTTCTCTCCACATACCTTTAAGATTACGCACATTGGACCAAATGTTCACTCCGTATTCTGACTTTTTATGATTAAACTTTGCATTAAGATTTATATCATTAAATCCCAATATTTGAGGAGATTGCCTGATGTCAATCCCTACATTTCCTCCGGATACGGCTCTTTTTACTATATAATCTATTACCACTGCTACATTTTCCCCGTAGCGCAATGACGGATCATCATGATATTCAACTCTCTTTATCTCCTCCGGCTTTAGAGCTTTAATCTGCTGTATGTTTGCTTTTACCCCGTTTATTCTTAGCTGTACTTCTCCGTCATTAGAGGATATAATTTTATCCTGCAGAGGATCAACAGATAATCTTGAGAGCCGCATTCTTGCAAGCAAATCTACTCCGTTTGTAGAAGACTTCACCTGATAAGCAGTTGGAAGCACCAGTTTTTTGTCAGGAGTATTCACAATATTGGAAGCGCTTATAACCAGCTCATTAAGAGTAAGTGCGGAATGTTCAATTTGCACATCTCCAAGATTTATATTCCCGCTCACCCTATCTAAACTAATTTTCTTATTCTCATATCCAATGCAGGAAACCTCAATGATATAATCTCCAGCCAAAATGTTATCAAAAATAAACCTCCCGTTTTTATCTGTAACACAACCTGTTACAACGCTCATGTCTTTTTTGCGCAGAACAACATCCACAAACTCCACTGCATTTTTCACAGCAGCCGTTTCATCGGTCCCTCCATTATTAATTGTATTTTTTGTCCCGACAGTTTTATTATCTTCAATCTCCCCCGCACCTTTTTTTGCAGCACTTGCCACTGTACCGGACGTTGTTTTTACCGCAGACGTTTCTGTCGCTTCTACCGTCACAATCCTTCCCTTTATGCTTATTTTCTGAGCATTAGCAAGACTGCATGTAACGGCCATTACCGCGGTTAATAAAATTATTTTTAAATAGTTTTCCTTTTTCATGATTAAACATTTATGCATATAAAACTCTCATCTCCAAAATAAATACATCAGTTAGACAGAGATTTATGTATTAGGTTGCATTATATTGATTGTACTGTTGATTAAATTTTAGCTTGGTCGATTTTTAATTGTCCGTATTCAGTTTCTTCTGTGCACAGCTCGCGCTTGATGTGGTAAAACAGTTACCTGTTTTACCACATTCGCGAACTAAAAACGAATCACAAAATATTTACGAACTTAATTATCTCCGGCCGCATTATAGCGGAAGCTTCCGATATAATTACTTTTTTAACTTATTGATTACTACCACACTACCATCCGGAACGGTTATTTTTGCATTTACCAGAGTTCCGCTGAATTTCTTTGAACTTGAAATGATTTGCGGATATATTGTAATAACCGGACCTTTTATTGAAATAAGGTTGCTTTCATAATTCCCGTTTGGATAAACCTTGCTGGTTATCAACTTTTCTCTACCATAGCTTCTTTTCATCTCTATCTCTACCGTAGGAGTTACTGTTGTATCTCTGACTATCTTGGTTTTGGTGGAATCTTTATTATACACTATTGTGCTTGCGGCAACTGAACTTACAGAGAACTTTGGATAGATTGCAAACATTGCCATCCTCTGTTTGTCTCTCCCCCAGAAGGTTCTATAACCACAATTATAAGTATTGTCCCTATCCGCCTTTACAATTGTTTTTAAAGGAGTTACAATGGTCGTAGAATCATCTCCCTCATCTTCATCATAAAGATTATTTTCAAAATCAGAATCCCAATTCCTCCAATTTGGAGCAGGCAGCAAAGAAACGGCACATACTCTATGCAAAAATTCGCTGTCGTTCATATCTACAAATGAACTGTCGGAAGCATTTGGAAGCTGAGCATAATTAACATAAAGAGTGTCATAATTCTTTGACAGTGTTTGAGTTGATGACTGCTTTGTAAAGTCAAATGTTTGCTCAACCGCAGCAGCGCCAAATACAAGCAAAAGAATTAAAGATATGACCCAAACGCCAAATGCAATAAGACCGGGTCTGAATTTTGGCATTTTAAAATTGAATGTCCAGCGAATTCCAAGATACATCAAAATGCAGCAAGGCAGAATCCAAACAATTATTCTAAGCATGTTAATAAAGAATATACTACCCTGAAAATCAAAGTAATTGAGAATGGAAAGCGGAGTGGTTCCAAACCTTAAACCGGATGCAAAGTAATATGTAAGGCCCGCAATAAATCCTCCGAGTGATGCAAGGATACAAACAATTCCGACAATAATTTTTAGGATTCTTCCAAACTCTGCACCTCTTGGCCCGTTAGAGTTATTATAGTCATATTCAACACCCTGTACGCCCGGGGCACTTCCCTTCATTGCACACTTATCCTCTACTGTTCTTGCCTTAGGCGTGATAATCCAAAGAAGGATATAAGCCAGAAAGACAACTCCGCCAAAGTGTGTCCATCCAAAACCGTGTCCGCTAATCCACAAAAAGTGTCTCCCCAATGAACCTAAAATAAACGCTACCACAAAAATCAATCTCATTATAACAGGGTCAATTTTGCAATATGCGGCAAGTCCGCTGCAGACTCCGCCAATCACGCGGTTGTCCATGTCTCTGAACAACTTGCGGCTGCTGCGTCCGTTTTCCGAGTTTTGATTTCCTCCACTGTAACCAGCGGAATTTCCGGTATTTGCAGAGCCTTGGGCATTTGCATTTCCTGTGTTATAAATAGTTTCATCTTCTCCGTCTATCTCCTGCGGTCTTCCCATAACTGCAATTACCCTATCTATTCTCTCCTCTGTAACAACGTCTTCTTTGCCAAACTTATCTAAAAGCAACTCCGCAATTCTTCTCTCAATGTCATCAAGAATTTCACTTCCTTCCGGTCTTGCAGAATAATGAACGGTAAGCACTTTAAGATAATTTTCCAGTTTTGCGTAGGCATTTTTATTAATAATAAAAGCAACGCCACCTATGCTGATTTTTAATGTCTCTTCCATAATAGTTTAAGTTTTATAAGTTATTATTCTCCTCTGCGGTAGCATGTTCTGCACCATTACGTGTTGTTGCAGAATCTGATGAAACGTTATTATCTACAATTTTATTCATATCAATTCCGTTCTTTACAAGTTCAACGGACTTTACAACATCACTCCACGCCGCATCCATAAGTTCAAGAGCTCTGCGCCCTTTGTCTGTTAAGGAGTAGTATTTTCTTGGAGGTCCGCTTGGACTCTCTTCCCAGCGATAACTTAGCAATCCCTGGTTTTTCTGACGGGCCAGAAGCGGATACAACGTACCCTCAACCACTATCATCTGCGCCTGCTTAAGCTCTGATATCAAAGGAGATGCATAAGAATCTCCCTTGCGCAAAATGCTCAGGATACAATATTCCAGAACGCCTCTTCTCATCTGGGCCTGAACATTATCTGCATTTATTTCTACTTGATCTTTAATTTCCATATTAAAATTTTTTACCTGTTAATAAAAAGAACCTGTATCATTAGTTTAATATTAGACGTTCAATTATTATTTGAACATCGGAGCAAATCTTGCAAGATTCTCCGCCGTCGGGGGTATCCCGTATAACTCGCACATTTGCACAGGATTAATCGCCCTCGGGATAACAATCCAAAGGATAATATAAACCAGAAAACCAAATAGTCCCGCCAGAAAAGCTATTATAAAAATGACTTTCATAAGCACTGGGTCCAAATTAAAATAATAAGCAAGGCCGGTGCATACTCCGCCAAGTGTGTGACGCCCCGGGTCTCTGTAAAGTTTATGAGGCGGCACCATTTTATAATTATAACTGCCGCCGTTCACATTTGCATCTGCGCTCTGTCCGGACTCACCTTGTGCATTCTTAACGTAAGGCTGTCCGTCCGGCATTCCAAGCTGGGCTGTAATTTCATCTACCATTTTAGAATCAACTACATTTCTAAAAGAATCAATCTTGGTGGAGAAAAGTTCTGCAATTCTTGTCTCCAAATCCTTCATTGTTTCGTCGCTTTGAACTCCGAGTTTTGAGTTGTTCTTAAAAGCGTTTAGATAATTTTTTAAATCTGAATAAGCTTCCGTTTCAATTGTGAAACTTTTACCGCCAATTCCAACTGTTAGTACTGTTTTCATCTTCGTATTTTTTATATTATTTGTATTTCCTCTTTTATTAATCCCTTCCGCTAATCAATCACCTTTCTTTTTGCAACCGCTTCTTGCGTTTGATGCGCTACCTCATTTGACCCATCTTTGCGTGACCTCTTATTTGGCACTGCAAATATATATAGATTTATAGGTACTTTGTATCGCAAGGTACTAAAATAATTTTTAAGCCTGGTAAATTTGAGATTTAATCTCTTGATTACCAGGCCTATATTATTTTTAATCCCGACGGATTATTTTGTTACTTTTTTGTTACGGTGCTTTTTTTTCACCTATTTTGCCGGAGTCGCAGGTGCAGAAGATGCCGGAGCAGACTGCTGAGCGCCACCGCCGCTAGTTGGGAACTGAGGCTGTGCGCCTGCCGGAGCCTGTTGCTGAAGTTCCTTTGTAAGGTCGGTTTTGGTCTCCGTAACCTTTGTAGAAACAAACGCCGTTGCCAATACGCTGCACACAAGAACAATGGCTACAAGAGTCCATGTTGCCTTTTCCAAAAAGTCTGCAGTCTGTCTAACGCCAAACGTCTGGTTTCCAGATGCAAAGTTAGCAGCCAAACCGCCGCCTTTATCGTTCTGTACAAGAACTATAATTGTTAAAAATATACTTGCAATTACAATGATGATAGCTAAAACGGTATACATATTTTAAATCCTTATCTTTTTAACTTGTTGTAAATCTGTCTTTTATTTACTCTTCCCGGAAGCCGCCTCTTTTTTAGCGAGTTCTGTCTCTTTCACAAGGGCTGCAAAGTAAGCACTTTTTTGCGGATATAGCAAAATTAGTTTGGAAAAAACCTCTATAGCCTGCTCATAATAACCTTGTTGTGCATATACCTGTCCAAGAGTTTCTGTATAAAATTCCGGATCTTCAAAATTCACTTTGCCGTCGGGACCAATAACGGAATAATAGCCGTAGCTATCTGCAAATGAACCTGTTGCAAGATGCGCCGCCTCCGAAGGGAGACCGCCGTCCTCTCTCTCCAGCTGTTCAAAATCTTCTCTGGAGAAGTAATCTCCGCCAACCGGTATGTACTTGATTGTTGTTACAACGGGACTGCCGGCTCTCTCTTTTTTTGCCTCTGCAATCGCCTCTGCCGCTGCCGCTTTTACGTCTTCTATTCTTTCTTCCTCAACATCTATCACCTCCACCGGCTGGCTCTCAACAGGCGCTTCAGATCTCTCTTCAAAAACTTTCTCCTCAACCGGCTCTTCAACTCTCTCCTCAACAACTTTCTCCTCAATCTGCTCTTCAACTTTCTCTTCAACAACTTGTTCTTCAACTTTCTCCTTTGCAGGAACATCCTTTATTTCTTCCTGCGGTTGCTCATCCGCCGGAACTATTTGTCTGACTTTATCATACAGCCTTTGGCGAGACGGCAAAAACACAGCCGAATGCCTAAGCTCGGTATCAAAGATCTCCCTGCTTATGGCGGCCAGCTTCAAAAGCAAAACCTCCCGGGCATAAGAAAACCACGGGTACTCTGTAATGATGGTTTCTAGTTGCTCCGGTGTAAAATGCTTTATATCAGTATAATCCGTTTGTGTCATAGTAAGCTGCTACCAATTTGCAACGGTTGCGTTAAATATATCTTCCACCAATGTTTCTACAATCTGGTCACACAAAGATGACTGTACTGCATCCAGAGAACTTGTAGAATCATAATCTTGATATGCCGCAAATGATTTGTCAAAATTCTCTTTTGGATATTTTTCATTTTTAAAGACAATCTTAACCGTTACAGTCAGCCTGTTCTTGGAAGCGACCTCCTCAGATGTTATGGCCGTTGGTGTAACCTCATAACTGGTAATGTACCCGCTAACATCCAAATCTCCGCCATCAGTTACCATATCCAATTTTGTAAGGTGACGATACTTGTCCTGTAATGATTGAGTCAGCAAATTAGAAAGGGCCGGATTAACTTGCATTGCCTTATTCTCAATGGTATGAACCGTTATAGAATTCACATCTTTGGCAATAGATGTCCCTGAAAATGAATATATTCCACAACCCGTCGCGAGCAAAATCATAGCCGCAGCCGCAAATATTTTATAAAGTTTATTCATCTATTTATCCAGATGTAATTCTTTTATTTTTCTGTAAAGTGTTCTTTCTGAGATGCCCAGTTCTGCAGCCGCAGCCTTCCTCCTCCCCCTGTGTTTCTCCAGGCACTTTTTAATAAGCTCTGCATTAACCGAATGAATAGAAAAATCCTCTTTGATTTCTGCATAATCTTTCTCTTCCGGTTCTGAGGCAATATCCTTCTTATTCCCGACAGATTGCTGTGTGACCGGTGCCGTATTCACAATGACATTGTCTCCGGCATGCACAAATCCTCCCGCCTCATCTTGCACGACCGCTGCTTTGGCAATTGCCGCATTATTGTATCCTCCAGATAAAGAGTGCATTTCGCTCTTTAAAGAATCGACTTCCTGTTTAAGTGAGAAGATCATTTTATAAAGAACATCTCTGTCATTTATAAGACTCTCTTTATCCGCCTCGCTCTTTAAAATCGGCAAAGCTTCCGGACCATCCTTGGGCAAATATTTTTGCAGCATTTCCGCTGTAATATTTCTATCAGCCTCCAATACAGACATTTGTTCCGCCACATTTTTCAACTGACGAATATTGCCCGGCCAACGATAAGAGGTAAGCTGCACCTGCGCATCATGATTTAATTTGAGAACGGGCATATTATATTTCTCCGCAAAATCCAAGGCAAACTTCCTGAATAGTAAGAATATATCATTCTTTCTGTTTCTCAGCGGAGGAATAGTTATTGGTACGGTGTTTAATCTGTAATACAAATCGTCTCTGAATTTTCCTAATTTGCAGGCATTTACAAGGTTGACATTTGTTGCCGCAACAACGCGGACATTGGTTTTCTGAACTTTGGAAGAGCCAACCTTCATAAACTCACCGCTCTGCAAAACTCTAAGCAATCTTACCTGTGTAGATAACGGAAGTTCAGCCACTTCATCTAAAAAAATAGTTCCGCCGTCCGCCACTTCAAAGTACCCCTTGCGCGTCTCATTAGCGCCTGTAAATGAGCCCTTTTCATGTCCAAACAGTTCGGAATCTATTGTCCCCTCCGGAATAGCACCGCAATTCACCGCTATATATGAAGCATGTTTGCGGGAACTGTTTTGATGTATTATTTGCGGAATAGCCTCCTTGCCTACTCCGCTTTCTCCGTAAACAACTACGGACAAATCTGTACCGGCCACCTGGATAGCTATATCCAAAGCGCGATTAAGCGCAGGATCATCTCCCACAATATCAAATCTCTGTTTTATACTCTGTAATTCCATTATCTCCCTACTTCTGCAACGGTCATGCCGCTTATTGCACAAAGTTAAAAAAAACTGACAAATTTTCAGTACATTTGTCCCCCGCGATTCCAAAAGCACATATTTAAGAATTTAAAACGGGTTCCTGATAACTTAATAAACTGTCCGGATGAAAAAAGTAATTGCAATAATACCTGCACGCTACGCCTCAACAAGATTTCCCGGCAAGCCTCTGGCTCTTGTCAACGGTATCCCGATGATTGTAAGAGTGATGCGCCAGGCGGCAACGGTTTTTAGTGATGTTTGTATCGCGACAGATGATGAAAGAATCTATAACAAGGTTGTGGAAATGGGAGGAAAGGCCGTAATGACATCAGCCTCACATAGCAGCGGAACGGATAGATGTTTAGAAGCGCTGACCAAATATCAGGAGGAGAGCGGCAAGATATTTGACGTAGTTTTAAATGTACAGGGAGATGAGCCTTATATTAGGCCGGAGCAGTTAAGGACGCTTGCAAATTGTTTTAATGATTCCGATGTTGATATTGCAACTTTAGTTAAGAAGTGCAAAAGTTTGGCAGAGGTAAATGATCCGAATAGACCAAAAGTTGTTGTAGATAAAGTTTACAATGCGCTCTATTTCAGCAGGTCTGTAATTCCCTTCTTCCGCGGCGGAGAATTGAGCGATGAAGTTGTAAGGAAGACGGGTTACTTTATGCATGTGGGCTTGTACGGCTATACTGCAAAAACCTTAGCCGCTGTATGTGCGATGCCTCGGAGTTTTCTGGAAAAAACGGAAAATCTGGAGCAGTTGAGGTGGCTGGAAAACGGATACAAGATTAGAGTGGCGGAGAGCAATTACGAGTCATACTCCGTGGATACGCCGGAAGATTTGGACAGACTTAACAAAATGCAGTTAGAGTAGTCTAACTTGCTATAAAACTTAATGGTGACCCGGCCCAAAAACTATCGGGACAGAAAATATATTTGTTTAATTAATTAATTATAAAAAAGTTATGAAGAGATTTTTAAAGTATGCAGGCATTGTCGCACTGGTTGCGCTTACCTCTTTCTGCGCTAATCCGGAGAAGATGGCGAAGATGGCGGGTATGGTTAAGACAAGCTGCAGTCCTAAAGTGCTGGAGTGTGTTGCTGGTCAAATCAAAGCCACATATTCAGTAACTTTCCCAGCAAAGTATTTTTTACAAAAAGTTAAACTTAAAATTACTCCGGTGCTGGTTTATAACGGAGGAGAGATGGTTGGAGAAGATTACTGGCTGCAGGGAGGTAAAGTAAATGATAATTACGCCGTTGTATCTTACGCTAACGGCGGTACTTTCAGCAGAAGCGTTGTATTCCCTTACAAAGAGGGTGTTGAAAAAGCTCATCTGGAATTGAGGGCAACCGTTTACAATGTCAAGGGAACTAAATCTTACAAGTATCCTGCTGCATTTAAAATTGCTGACGGGACAAACTGTACCTATATGCTGGCAAAAACTTCCGGAGAACCGTCTTTTGAAAAAGACAATTATCAGAAAGAAAACTCCATTACAAAAGAGGCTCAGATTCTTTATGACATTAATAAAGCCAATGTTAAAAAAGGCAGACTTAATTCCAAGGAAATCAAAGAGTTTGAGCAATTCTTAAAGGATGCTAAAAATGATGATACCCAGACTATCACATCTAGTTCCATCATTGGTTATGCTTCTCCTGACGGACCGGTAGGCAAAAACAATTCTCTTTCCGAGAAACGCGCAAATTCCGCTAAAATTGCCTATGAGAAGACTATTGCTAAAAAAGCAAAAGTTAATGTACCTGTTGAGCTTTCAGAAAAGGGTGAAGACTGGGACGGTTTCCAGCAAATGGTTAAAAATTCCAACATAGAGGATAAAGATTTGATTTTAAGAGTACTATCAATGTATTCAGATCCTGCTGTAAGAGAGCGCGAGATAAGAAACATGTCAAACGTATTCCAGACTTTAAAGACAAAGGTTCTTCCTCAGTTGCGCCGCAGCAGAGTGGTTGCCAATGTTGTTAAAAAGAATTTCACGGACGACCAGCTAAAAGAAATGGTTAAAAATGATGACAGCCGTCTTGATGAAGAGGCTCTTCTTTATACCGCATCTTTATCAAAAGACAAAAAAGAGAAAGCTGAAATATATAAGAAAGCTGCAGAGAAATTTAACAGCAGCCGTGCTTATAACAATCTAGCTGCATTGTCATTACAGAGCGGAAAGACAGAAGAGGCAGAGAATTACTTAAACAAAATGTCAGAGCAGACTCCTTCATATTATAACAATATGGGTGTTGTTGAATTGCAGAAGAAGAATTACGATAAAGCATCTGAATATTTTACAAAAGCTGGTACGGCAGAATCTAAAGAGAACCAGGGAGCAATTGATATTCTTAACGGCAACTATGCAAAAGCTGCACAGGAACTGGAGGGAACTAAGTGCTATAACAATGGTCTTGCAAAGATTCTTAACAATGACCTTGAAGGTGCACAATCCGTTTTGAAAGATGAAAAATGCGCTAATCAATCATATTTAAGAGCAATTGTTGCAGCCCGCAAGGGAGACTCTACAACTTATAACAGCGAGCTTGCAAAAGCCGTTAAAGCAAAAAAATATGAGAAGCGCGCAGAAAACGATATTGAATTTGCAGCAATGAAATAACCGGCCCGCTCCGCGTGTCCTGCCGTACAGCGGGAGGTTTGTGGAGTGTGTTGATAATCAATAACTTAAAAAAGACCCTCGTTTTAAAAATGAGGGTCTTTTTTAATGCCCTGATATTCAACCTCCACTGCACATTTTACAGAATAAATTCCAAACCCGGCAACCATAGGCCGCCAAGCTGAATATTCATCAATCCAAAATTTATCAATTTCTATTTTCTTATATTTGTGCTGATGGACAACACCTACAAACACAATCTGGTTCTTTTTACAGATACGTTTCCTTACGGAACCGCAGAAACTTTTCTAGCGGACGAATTACCGTTTGTTGCGGGGCGGTTTGATAATGTTGTTATCTACCCGCTATACATCCCGGAAAACAAATCAGCCCAACAACAGACACAAATAAAAAAAGCCGCAGCAAGACAAATGCCTGCAAACGCGGTGGTTAAAGAGCCGTTGCTGAATTTTAACCATAAAAGCAAACTTGGATTAATTAGACACGGACTATTTACATCCGCTCCTTTTTTCTTTGCTGCAAAAGAATTCTTTAGCCGCGTAATTGGTGGTGCAAACATTCCCCCTGCGGGAAAATACATAATCGGGAAAAAAGCGGGATTAGGAAAACGCATCTGGTTATTTTGTGATTACTTCTTTATGCTCCGCAGCATCCTTGGGAATAAGTCTCTTATGGAACACCTTGTAAGAGAGTGCTCTATGGCGGACGTTTTGTATTTCTACTGGGGAGACAAATCTGCGTTAATCACTCCGTTCTTAAAGAAAAAACTAGAAGACGCAACCTCTATCATGCCAAAAGTATTTGTAAGGTTTCACGGCTCAGATATTTATGAAAGGGCTAAGGGATATCTTCCTTTTAGAGAAATGCTTTATCCGGCCGTTGATTGCGCCGTACCAATCTCTTATGATGGAGCTCATTACATCCAAAAAAATTACAACCATCAGCCTAAGCTGATAGAAACTTTCCATTTAGGATGCTCCAACAAAGACATAAAGTTTGCAAATCTGATGGGAAAACTTCCCGGAGTTTTTGAGATTGTCAGCTGCTCTAATGTCATTGAGCTTAAAAGAGTTGACATGATAGCGGATGCCATTAAACTTATCACGGAAGATTCCGCACTTATTCAAAAAATAAGAGAAAAGAGAGCATTGGAGGGGATGAAATTCTCAGGCATTCACTGGACACATTTTGGAGGAGGTCCGTTGCTTGATGATTTAAAGAACAAGTGCTTAAGATATTTCAACAAGAACAGCAATTTGCGCGGAAGTAATAATACGGCAGAAGACAAACATTCCTCTATTTTAAATAATGATTCATTCTCGGTAATAGTAAATTTGAGAGGCTCTGTCGAACACTCCAAAATACTTGAATACTACAGAGATAACGGCGCCAATTTATTTATCCTTGTCAGCCGCACGGAGGGCGTTCCGGTCTCAATAATGGAGGCTTTTTCTTATGGTATTCCCGTGATAGCAACAAATGTCGGAGGTGTCTCTGAGATGTTCAGGAATTGTCCCGTCGGTTATCTTATAGATGCGGTGCAAAGCCCGGAAACTCTTAAAGATTACATTGCAAAATATATCTTACTTCCCAAAGAAGAGCAGATTGCAATGCAAAACAATGCGCGGGCAAATTGGGAAGAGAACTGGGATGCAAAGAAAAATTTTACCGGCTTTGCCGATGCTCTTTATAATTCCCTAAACTAATTTCCATTTATCAGTCTTATGAAAATCGAAAAGGCAACACAAGAAAATCTAAGGGAACTTATGACTATTTTTGCCCGTGCAAGAAACTTCATGGCAAGTACCGGAAATCCCAATCAGTGGATAAACGGATATCCTTCAGAAGAACTTATTTCTCAAGATATAGCTCACGGAAACTGTTTTATCTGCCGCACGGAGGACAATCATATTGCAGCCGCCTTTGTCTTTATAACGGGAGATGATCCAACGTACGCAGTAATAGAAAACGGGAAGTGGTTAAATGACAAAACTTACGGAGTCATTCACCGCCTTGCTTCAAACGGCACCCAAAAAGGAATTGCTAAATTTTGCATAGATTGGTGCTTTAGTCAAATAAACAATTTGCGTGTGGATACGCACGCAAATAACAAAGTAATGCAAAGCATATTAGAAAGAGAGGGTTTTAAATACTGCGGAATAATTTACACGCACAACGGAACAGAGCGTCTTGCTTTTCAAAAAACTCAATAACATATTACGCATAAGAGCCGTCCGGAGCAAAGTATTTTTTATCCCGACAGATTATATTTTAAGCACCGCCATAAAAGCTGACTGCGGAACCTGCACTTGTCCGACTTGACGCATTCTTCTCTTTCCTTTCTTCTGTTTCTCAAGCAGTTTGCGTTTTCTTGTAATATCGCCGCCATAGCATTTTGCAGTTACATCTTTGCGCACCTGACGCACGGTTTCACGCGCAATGATTTTGGCGCCAATCGCAGCTTGAATAGCAATATCAAATTGCTGCCTTGGAATTAAATCTTTTAATTTCTCACACATCTTACGGCCAAAGTCATAAGCATGCGCGCGGTGCGTCAAAGACGAGAGCGCATCAACGGGCTCTCCGTTAAGAAGAATATCCAGCTTTACCAAATCAGCATCTCTGAAATCAATGATATGATAATCAAATGATGCATAGCCTTTTGAGATCGATTTTAACTTGTCATAAAAGTCAAAAACTATCTCAGAAAGAGGCATATCAAAATTCAATTCAACTCTATCCGTCGTGAGAAAATGCTGGCTTACCAATGTTCCTCTCTTCTCAATACAAAGTTTCATAATCGGACCAAAGAAATCTGATTTTGAAATTACTTGCGCCCTAATGTACGGTTCCTCTATATGGTCTATAGCCGTTTCCTCCGGAAGGCCGGAAGGGTTATGTACATCTACAACTTCTCCGCTTGTGGAATATACTTTAAATGAGACATTTGGAACAGTTGTGATACAATCCATGTTGAACTCCCGGAACAATCTTTCTTGCACAATTTCCAAATGCAGCAGACCTAAAAATCCGCAACGGAAACCAAAGCCCAGCGCCATGGAACTCTCAGGTTCAAAAACCAAAGAAGCATCATTCAATTGCAATTTTTCCAATGAAACCTTTAGGTTGTCATATTCATCCGTCTCCACCGGATATACGCCGGCAAACAGCATGGGCTTTACCTCCTCAAATCCCGCAATTGCCTTAGTACAAGGGTTTTCCACTGACGTTATTGTGTCTCCCACCTTAACCTCAACCGCGCTTTTTATGCCGCTGATTATATAACCGACATTGCCCGTTCCTATTTCATCCTGCGGCTGCAGTTTCATGCCCATCACACCAACTTCATCTGCAGTATATTCCATCCCGGTATTCACAAATTTCACGCGTTCTCCTTTATGAATAGAACCGCATTCTACTTTGTAGTAAGCAATTATACCTCTGAAAGAATTAAATACAGAATCAAAAATCAAAGCCTGCAGCGGAGCGTTGGGATCTCCTTTGGGAGCTGGAACTTTATGTACAATTGCCTCCAATATTTCAGGAACACCTTTCCCTGTTTTTGCACTTGCAAATAAAACATCCTCCGGCTTGCAGCCAATCAAATTGACAATTTGATCCCTCACAACTTCCGGCTCGGCCGCATCCATATCTATTTTATTCACGACGGGAATAATTTCCAAGTCATGATCAAGGGCTAAATAAAGATTAGAAATTGTCTGAGCCTGAATACCTTGTGTAGCATCTACAACAAGCAGTGCCCCCTCGGAAGAGGCAATTGAACGGGAAACCTCATAAGAAAAATCCACATGCCCTGGAGTGTCCAGCAAATTTAAGATATACTCCTTGCCGTCACTCCGGTATTTCATCTGCACGGCATGACTCTTAATTGTGATACCCTTCTCTCTCTCCAAATCCATAGAATCCAACACCTGATTCTCCATTTCTCTGTCGGTGACAGTATGTGTGGCCTCAAGCATTCTATCGGCTAATGTACTCTTGCCATGATCTATATGTGCAATAATGCAAAAATTTCTAATGTTGTCCATGCTAAAAAATGCCGCTGCGTTATGTTGCGGCCCCGTTAGCTGCAAAGATACTCTTTTTGGGAAATAGTAAATAATCGTGTAAATTTACAAATCTTAAAAAATAAAACACTCACAAAAATGCCTGATATACAAAAACTTAAGGATACCGCTTCACAGATCAGAAGGGATATAATAAGGATGGTTACCGGTGCTCAAAGCGGACATCCGGGAGGAAGTCTGTCAAGCGCAGATATTGTTACCGCCTTGTTTTTCAGCCAAATGAAACACTCTCCCCACAACTGGGACCGGAGCGGAAAAGGGAATGATATGTTCTTTCTATCCTGCGGACATGAGTCTCCGTTATTCTATAGCGCTCTTGCGCGCAGCGGATATTTTCCGATAAAAGAGCTTGGAACTTTTAGAAAATTGGGAAGTCGTCTTCAGGGACATCCCGCTACTGATACCGGACTTCCTGGTATTTATGAGGCCAGCGGTTCTCTTGGCCAGGGTCTTTCAGTTGCCGTCGGCGCAGCTCTCGGAAAAAAATTAGACGGAGAAAAAAATTATGTGTACGTTCTTCTCGGAGATGGAGAGAGCGAGGAGGGACAAGTTTGGGAGGCGTCGGAATTTGCTTCTCATCATAAAGTCAACAATCTGATTGCAATTACGGACTGGAATGGTCAGCAGATAGACGGCACAACAACGGAAGTTATTGGACCAGACCATCTTGATCAAAGATGGAAAGCTTTTGGATGGAACGTAATTGTTGTTGAAAACGGACATGATTTTAACGAGATACTTTCATCTTTTAAACTTGCTCAAGAGCTGGAGAGCAAAGAGGAGAAGCCCGTAATGATTTTAATGAAAACCGTCATGGGCAAAGGGGTAGATTTTATGGAGGGAACTTGCAAGTGGCACGGCAAGGCACCAAAGCCGGAAGAGGCTGAAAAAGCTCTTGCACAATTAAAGGAAACATTGGGGGATTATTAGAATCTGTCGGGATTAAATTATTGATTAAAAAGAATTTACAATGGCAAAATTTACAAATACAGGTAATAAAGATACACGCTCGGGATTTGGAGCGGGACTTTTAGAATTTGGAAGAGAGAATAAAAATGCCGTGGCGCTGACAGCAGATTTGAAAGGTTCCGTTAAGATGGGGGATTTTGCAAAAGAATTTCCGGAGAGGTTTTTCCAGTGCGGAATTGCAGAGGCTAATATGATTGATACAGCTGCAGGTCTCTCTTTAAACGGCAAAATTCCTTTTGCTTCTACGTTTGCGGTATTTGCAACAGGACGTGTCTATGATCAAGTAAGACAGTGCGTTGCGTATTCAAATACTAACGTAAAAATATGTGCTTCTCACGCCGGCATCACCCTTGGAGAAGACGGTGCAACACATCAGATTTTGGAAGATATCGGCCTTATGAGAATGCTTCCAAATATGACGGTTATTAATCCTTGTGATTACAATCAAACAAAAGCGGCAACCATTGCCGCCGGCAAACATATAGGACCTGTTTACTTAAGATTCGGACGTCCCGGTGTTCCAAATTTTACTCCGGAGAATCAAACATTTGAAATAGGGAAAGCCATAAAAATGATTGACGGAAAGGATGTTTCAATATTCGCGACGGGTCATCTTGTATGGGAGGCTCTGCAAGCTGCAGATAAATTGGAGAATGATAATATCAGCGCAGAAGTTATTGATATTGCAACAATAAAACCTCTTGATTATGACGCTGTTCTTGCATCAGTTAAAAAGACCGGTGCGGTTGTAACGGCAGAAGAGCATTTTATTGCAGGCGGTCTCGGAGAATTAATCGGCGGACTTCTTGCAGCACAATACCCTGCCCCCGTTGAATATGTTGCAATTGCGGATAAATTTGGCCAAAGCGGTACGCCGGATGAGTTAATGAAGGCTTATGGTCTTGATGCAGAGCACATTATAGCAGCCGCAAAAAAAGCTATCGGGAGGAAAAAATAAATCGGACTCTCATTAAACTTTATAACGCTGCGGTAGTCTAATATATCAAAGGGGGTTGCATGCAGGAAGATTCTGAAATATTGGCACTTTACAACAAAGAGGCAGGAGGGGCGGATTATGCCTTCAATCTTATTGTGCGCAAATACAGCGAGCGCCTTTATTGGCACTTAAGAGAACTGGCCGGGAATCATGAAGATGCAAATGATCTTTTACAAAATACCCTTATTAAAATCTGGAATAATCTTCCTGCTTTCAGGGGCGACTCCAAACTTTATACGTGGCTCTATAGAATTGCTACAAATGAGGCGCTTACGTGGTTAAAAAAGCAACGCTTTGAGAACAGATTCACCCGTCTTGGCTTTGACAAATCTCTTTGCAATAAGCTCACGACGGATGATTTTTTTAACGGAGACCAGATTCAGCTGGCGCTCCAAAAAGAGGTAATGCAGCTGCCGGATAAACAGCGCGCAATTTTTTCCATGCGTTATTTTCAAGATATGAAATATGAAGAAATTGCGGAAGTTATGGAAAGTAATGTTGGCGCTGTAAAAACCTCCTATTCAATAGCTTATAACAAAATAACAACCGGTCTTAAAAAGAAATTTTAACTATAGATTTAACTTTTCCAATTGCACAAAGTCTAATAAGTGTCTGATAAATCGGGAGCAAAGGATTTAAAATGGAAGATAACAAAAACATAGAAAGAGAGTCTTTTGAGAGTGCAAATGACATCCTCAGTAATGAGCATTTGAAAAAAATGCCTTTTAAGGTTCCGCAAGGATACTTTGAAAGCGTTGAAGATGAGGTGCGCGCTAAGATTAAGGATCAAACCCCGGACGGACAATGGGGACTTTTGCACCGCTCATTAAAGGCGTATCTTGGACTTGCGGCTTCATTTCTTTTAATTCTTGGAGCCGGCTGGGGGACGATTCATTTTACAAAATATTTAACCTCCCGCCATCAACTTACGGCGCAGTCAACCGTTGATTCGGGATTGTTGTTGGACAGCCTTGAGAATGACTACGTTGCAGAACAATTAGACAATGCCCTTGCGGAGAGCAGTAAGGATACGCTTACAATAAGAGTCATTCCTCCGCAAGCAGAAGAGATGACAGTAGAGACGGCGGCAGACTATGCAGATGCCGTCCAAGAGTATTTAAGCGCATATCCAAGCACCTCTGTCAGCCTTGCCTCTTTAGAACTCGCAGAATTGGAAGAATAATTTATTTCATAGGTTAAATTTCAGGTACAATGGTTAAATTTTTAAAATCAATTACATTAACGCTTGCGGCAGTTGCCGCCATGGCGTTTGGAACATCCGCATTTGCACAAAATGCTACTAAACAGAATAATGCAACCGTTCAAGGAAAGAATGGCGGGATGGGCATGATGATTAACAGAGAAAAAATCAAAGCCCAGAAAATCGCTTTCTTTACCCAGGAGCTTAATCTCACATCAGATGAAGCTGCCAAATTCTGGCCGGTATATAATCAATGCTGGAAAGAAAAAATGGAGGCAAAGCATGCTACGCATCAAAGCTTAAAAGCACTATCACAAGCGGCTAAAGATGCTAATTCTTCAGATTCCGATGTAAAAAATCTTGCAGATGCTTATCATAAAAATTATGAAAAAGAGCTAAAGTTGGTAAGCGAACATTTTGCTGAATATCAGAAAGTTCTGCCCATTAAGAAAGCGGCGCTTGTAACAGCAACAGAAGAAAAATTTAAGAACAATCTTATTATGCAGTTACGCGGAAAGGGGAATCAGCAACGCAAAATGAAGCAAATCAATCATATGGGTCACGGACAGCAAATACAAAAAGTAAATAAATAGTTTCAGTTTCTTGGTTTAATTTTCCTTCATTACAACGCTCCCGTTCTGGTTTCTATACTCAACGGGAGTTTTTCCTGTATTTTTGATAAAAAAATTATTAAACTCTTCCACGGATTCAAATAAAAATTTCTTGGAAATATTTTCCATCGGGATGTCTGTTAATGTTAAATCCGCACATATCATTTCAGTCTTTTTCTTGTCCATCCACTTCTGAGGATCAACTCCAAACGCATCAATAAATCTTCTTGTAAACTCAGTAAAATCAAGGTCGTACCTCTTTGCCAGTTCCTCCGCGGTTCTGACTTTCAGATAGTTTATTCTTACAAATTCAGGCAAACTAACGTTATTCCCATGCAACAGCGACGCAAACAAACTTGCGTTCTCTTCTTTTGTATAAAAGGTTCTTAATATTAAAAAAATCTCCTTTTGTTTAATTTCATGAAGATTGATACAACTGATATTATTGCTCAAGAAGAAATTAATGCTGTCCAAAACCATTTGCATCGGGGGATAAATCGGAATCGGTTTTGCCATGCAGTCCTCCGGGGTGACAAATGATAACAAGTCATCAATTGCAAATTTATTACACAAGTGCAGATGCTTGTTGTCAAATGCAAGCAAAATGAAAAAACTGTTTTCCAATACTCTACAGGTCCCTTCACTGTTAGCCGGAATTAATATCATCTCCTCCGCATTTAATTCTTTGACGTCAACTTGGTTAAAATTTAATTCCAGTTTGCCGCTTGTAAGGAAAACAATATAGTTCTCAGATCTATCGGGCAAAACAAACTCTTCTTCTTTAGGAAGCATATGAATGCTAAAGCCTATAGACTTTTTGGTCACATAATTAACACAAGAAAGGTGTTCTTGTAAATATAAAGGTTTAATGGGTTTTGCAGTAACTAAATTATTTGTATTCATATCATAAATTTTTAACTGCAGGGAGTATTGTTACTCCACTTTGTTTAACAAATGTAGTAAATTTAGAAAACAGGTGCTAAAACGCTAAATGAAGGGGTTAAAACGCTAAATAGAAATCTTTTGTCAGGTTTTTATATTCCGGAGTATATCCCGTTTCATTTTGTATTGTCAGATTTTCATCACGATAGTCTGCCGGTACGCGGGTATATAAAAATTCCATCATCACTCTTTTAATTTGCTCATGCCGCTTATAAAACACACTGCATTTTCTTGAGAGTTGCAAAAAGGGAAAACAAGCTTCTTGTGAAAAGTGTTCTTTTAAAAACTGTACTTTCTTTAAAAAATTTTCCGCTTCTTCTGTCGGGAGTATAAGGGCAAATCTGCCGCCCTCTTTTAAACAAGATGTTACGCCTTTTATTAAATCCGCCTGGGATAAAATATCATTATGTCTTGCAGAAGACTTTTTTTTATTTGACGATTTTAATGAATCTGTAAAATAAGGCGGATTAGAAAAAACCAAATCAAACTGATTTTTGTGTATTGTGGCAAATGTCTGAAATTCAGCGTTTTCGGCAAACAGTTTTTTTGTCCATTTAGACTCCGCAAAATTTGTTTTAGCCTCTGAACAAGACGCTGCATCACTATCAATACCGCAAACTGCAATACCGCTTTTATCTTCCGCGCCGACGCATGCTTTCTCCAACCGTTGCGCTGCCATCAAGGCAATTATTCCTGTGCCGGTGCCAACGTCCAATAAATTTTTGTCTGTGGAAAGAATCTGCATCCAAGCGCCAAGGATAACTCCGTCCGTATTAACCCGCATAACGGAATGCTTCTGATATACAGTGAATTCTTTGAATTTAAAATAATCGTTCCCCACCGTATTGGTATTATTGAGCAACAAACTGGCCGTCTTTTATTTCTAAAATTTTATCACTTCTGTCTGCCATTGATGCATCATGAGTCACAATGATGATGGTTTGACCATGAGCGTCTCTCAACTTAAAAAATAAATCATGCAGCTCCTGTTTTGTTTTGCTGTCCAAATTTCCGGATGGTTCATCAGCAAAAATAATATCCGGATTATTCATCAGTGCTCTTGCTATTGCAACCCGCTGCTGCTCTCCGCCGCTCATTTCAGATGGTCTGCTGTTTTCTTTTCCGGACAAACCCAACTCCGCAAGCAAAGACAATGCACGCTCTTTTATTTCCCTGGTTCCCAGAGTATTCCCCGCATGTTCAGACTTAAGAATAAGCGCAGGCATCATCACGTTTTCAATCGCAGAAAATTCAGGTAACAGATGATGGAACTGAAAAACAAAACCTATCTTTCTGTTTCTGAATTCCGCCAGCTCATTAGAAGAGAGAGCAAAAACATCGGTGCCGTTAATCAGCACGCTGCCGCCGTCCGGTTTTAAGATTGTTCCAAGGATTTGAAGCAGAGTGGTTTTCCCCGCTCCGCTGGCTCCAACAATGCTAACAATATTACCCTTGTCCGCAGAAAAATTCAGGCCCCGCAGGACCTGAACTTTACCGTAAAACTTGCAAATATCTTTGCATTCTATAATCATCTTTAATTAATTTTCTATCGCTGCAGAAATATCTGTTGCGTAATTATTCTTCTTTTTCCTCAGCCTCATAAGCCTTAAGAAGCTCATCTTGAACATTTGCAGGAACCTGTTGATATTCTGCAAATTTCATTGTAAATGTTGCACGTCCGGAAGTCAGCGAACTTAAGGTTGTAGAGTATCTGTAAAGTTCTGCCAAAGGAATTCTTGCCTTAAGAATTTCAAATCCGGCCTCGCTGTTCATCCCTTCAATAAGAGCTCTGCGGTTTTGCAAATCGCTCATCACGTCTCCCATGCAATCAGAAGGAACCGTAATTTCTATATTGTAAATAGGCTCCATGATTTTAGGACCCGCTTTTTTAAAAGCCTCTTTAAATGCATTGCGTGCTGCAAGCTTAAATGACAACTCGTTTGAATCTACCGGATGCATCTTTCCGTCATATATATATACCTTAATATCACGGGCATATGAACCAGTAAGAGGACCTTCGGTCATCTTCTCCATAACGCCTTTTAGAATTGCAGGCATAAAGCGCGCATCAATTGCACCGCCGACTATACAGTTGTAATAAATAAGCTTACCTCCCCACTCCAAAGGATATTCCTCCTTGCCTTTTAAGTTTAAAGTCATATCCATACCGTCAACTTTAAACTTGTTATTTTCAGGTGCTCCTTCTATATATGGTTCTATAAGTAAATGAACTTCTCCAAATTGCCCTGCTCCTCCGGATTGTTTCTTATGCCTGTACATGGCATTGGCAACTTTTGTAATAGTCTCTCTATAAGGAATTTTTGGAGCTATAAGTTCTATCTCAAGTTTATCAATATTATTAATCTTCCACTTAAGAATATTAATATGATGCTCTCCTTGTCCGCTCAAAATTATCTGCTTCAATTCCTTTGAATACTCAACAACAATTGTCGGGTCTTCTGCCTGCGCGCGATTAAGAATTTCTCCAAGTCTCTCATCATCTTTTGGATCTTTTGCCTTGATTGCGGTTCTAAATTTTGGCTCGGGGAATTTAGTAGGTGCAAATACATATTCACAATTCCCGCCGCAAAGCGTTTGTCCCTGTTTAACACTCTTAAGTTTAACAGTACATCCAATGTCCCCGGCACGCATTTCGGAAATTTTATCTCTCTTCTTTCCCGCTGCTGCATAAATAGCGGATATTCTCTCTTTGTCCCCTGTTTCCGGATTCACAATATCCATGCCTTCAGTCAATTTGCCGCTCATTACCTTAAAGTATGCAACATCTCCAAGATGCTGTTCAAGAGCTGTTTTGTAAATATAAATTGCGGCAGGACCTGCGGAGTCAGTCTTTACTTTTGTTCCGTCTTTTAATTCATTCTCAACGCCAACAGGGGATGGTGCCGTATTAATTGTAAACTCCATAATTCTCTTAACACCAATATCTTTCTTAGATGATAAACAAAATAAAGGGAAAATTTCTCCCTTTGCAATTCCCGCCTTTAGACCGCTGCGCACTTCATCCTCCGTAAGAGTTCCCTTATCAAAAAATATCTCCATCAGTTTCTCATCATTCTCTGCTGCTTTCTCTATAAGTTCCTGTTGCAAGGCTTTTGCCTCATCTTGCTGATCTGCAGGAATCTCCATTTCTTCTCTAGTACCATTTTCATCTTTAAAATGATACATCTTCATCTTAAGAACATCAATAAAGGCATCAAAAGAGGGACCCGGATTAACAGGATATTGAACAAGGACTATCTTTCCACCATAAACGTTTTTCAAAGACTCAAGAGTCATGTGCCAATCTGCTTTCTCATGGTCCAGCTGACTAATTGCAAATGTCAGCGGCTTTTTATGCTTAAGAGCCTGACGTGTAAATATCTCTGTTCCAACCTCAACGCCTTGCGTAGAATTAACCAGCATGATTCCGCTTTCACAAACCGTAAACGCTGAATATACTCCGCCAACAAAATCGTCGGACCCCGGAGTATCAATTATATTGAACTTTGTGTCCATGAACTCCGTATAAAGAAGAGTAGAATAGATGGACCTTTGATTTTCCTGTTCAATTTCAGTGTTATCGCTCATTGTATTCTTCCCCTCTATTGTTCCTCTGCGCTCAATAACTTTTCCTTCAAACATCATTGATTCTGCAAAAAGAGTTTTGCCCGCCTTCGGGCCTCCAAGGAGTACAACGTTCCTCACATTACTGGTGTCGTATGTTTTCATATTTTAAAATTTGTTTATTGTTTATTCTCACAAAAGCTCATACCGAAAGTTTTGGCCGGCATTAAAGACTTCAAATTTAGGAAATAATTCTATCAAACAACTAAACGCCTGCCATTTTTACGGTTAGTCCACATTAAGTAGTTTCTCCAGCGCGGCTGCACAAGCACGTTCTTTTAAGTAGGCCGCCTCATTATTCATCCTCTTTTTAAAATCTGGTTCTATGTCCGACATTGGAAAGATTTCCGCATTCTTGCCTGATTTAATTTTTGACGCCCCGCAAAAAAGCCACACAATTCTTTTTATTGCTTTCCTTTTCTCCTCTCCAACATATTGTCCGTTCAATCTGTTTACAATATCTATTACTCCGCCAACAACCTTACCCTTAAGACTTTGCTCATCAATCATACCTTCTCCGGAAATCACTATATCCGCCCATTTGATTTTAGATTCCAATTTTTGAAGTTTTGCAAAATAATCAAACCCGCTCATTTTCTTAGCTTTAAGAAAACACATCAGGGCAAATCCAATACCTCCGGCCGCACCAGCTCCTTCCGCTTTTGACATTTGTCTTACAAAAAAAGTTTTTGATTGTCTGTTATTTTTATCAAAGTTATCATCCGATTTTTCTATTGCCTCAAGAAAATTTTTCATGCCGTCCTCCAAAGCTTCAAGCTCTTTCTTACTTGCACCCTTCTGCGGACCATACGCATAAGTAGCACCATCTGAACCTGTTAGAGGGTTCTTTACATCACAAACAACGGTAATGTCAATGCCTTTGAGCATTTTTGCCTTAGCAGAATTTGCTGCCGGATAAATTATTTTTTTTATTCCCGACAGATCTTCTCCCCTTATAAAAGCCTCAGCACCAGTGCGATTATCTACAATGTTTTTTCCTAAAGAATTAAGGAATCTATATCCCAACGCCTGCAGCATGCCAATTCCGCAATCATTTGTAGCACTGCCGCCTATTCCAATAATTATTTTTTTTGCTCCGGCCCCCGCAGCTTTAAGAATTAATTCCCCCATGCCATAAGTTGTTGTATGCATCGGATTTCTGTCGGCAACAGGAATCATTGCCAAGCCGGATACTTGCGCCATTTCTATAAAAGCAATCTTTTTAGAATGACAGTACATAAAAGAACTTTTCACCCGTCTGCCCAAGGGTCCGACTGTCCGGCAAAAAATTTCCTCGGCATCCGTTGACCCCCTAAAAATTTCTGCGCTCCCGTCTCCTCCGTCTGCTATTGTTACAATTTTGTAATTGCTGTCGGGAATATAAAGGGATTGCTTGTGCCATAAAAAGGCACTTTGAAGCCCTTTTTTTATAATTTCTGCCGCCTCAAGTGAGCCTAAACCCCCTTTAAATTTATCTGTCGCAATAGTTATATGCTTAGCATGCAACATATTGGCACTTTTGGAAAAACGGCAATTATTGATTATCTTTGCGTTATACAAGGTACACCTCTGCATTTTATTATTACATTTGCAGTCCAAATTTAGAATTATTATTAAAAACTCAGCATGATTTATGCAGTAATTTTTTAATAATTCCATTTTTATAACAGTTGTTTTAATGCGCGCCTTCCGCTTCCTAAGAATAGAAGAAATTAGAGGATAAAGATATGAGAAAGTGTTTTTTAATAGAGTTATCGGCTGCACTTGTAGCTATATTAACCTTGACGGGATGTGTAAAAAATAATTCTTCCAAGACATTTACTTCTGATGATGTTGCTCCATTTATCAGCACGGAAGAGTACAAAGTTCCGGTAAAGGCGGGTTATTATGCAGTTGTTACATGCTGCGGAGATACTCTGGCTGTAACCGGCGCGGTACTGCAAGATTCAACGGCGGTAATTTGGATTCCAAAAAGCAAAGTAAATAATGTCACTACCAAAACTTTATCTTCAGAAGGACAAGTTGTTTCTACAGTCAAAACCAAAGATGTTACTGACTCAGACGGCGTAGTGATTTCTTACTATCCAATTACAGCTAGTACATATGGCGGAAGAGCGGTCAACAGATATCAGCTTTGGCAATCTATTGGTTTTGAGGATTCTAAAGATATAGACTATGATTACAATGATCTTGTAATCCATATTTTAACAAGAGTTCACAACGGACAGCTGCACGTTGGAATACATCCAATTGCTTACGGAGCTCAAAAAACTATTGAACTTGGTTTTACCGTTTACAAAAATGGAGCAGAAGTTATTAACCAAGTAGTCTCCAGCAACTGCAGAGCTGATTTATTTGAGGGCGTTACAGGAACTGGCGGATATATAAATACAAAAGCTTATGACCATCAGTATACAGATTGGTATAAAATTTACACAGTGCCCGGTTCTTATGGAGATTTAAGCGGGGTTGAATTTGTTTGGTGGATAATTCCAAGTGATACCGGAGAGCCTATTTATGCAGTTAATGAGAAGACCGCTCCAAGCACGCTGCTTAATTCTTCCGGAATGCCTTACGGAGTTGTATGCTCTTATATGAGTGATGGTTATGATGACGGACGTAATAAGGGGACAAAAGTTGGATACAATTGGTTCTTCTATCCAAAGGAGGGTGTCAGCATCTGGAATTATTTCCAAGTCAGCGGAGGAGTTTTTGGTTACAAGAGCGGAGTAACAGGACCAGATGTGAATGACTTTATTTTAAAATATACCGGTTCAGACAGTGAACTAAAAAAGAATCTTTACTCATTTGCCGGTAATACTAGTATTTAAATAGTAAATATTTTTGAACGATTAAATATGAAAAAGTTTTTTTCAAGCTCATTGGTTATTGCGGCAGTTGTTGCACTCTCTGCAACAAGCTGCGTTAAAAACAATACCATTAAGAATTTTACATCCGATGATGTAAAGCAGTATATTACTACAACAGAGTACAGTGTTCCTGCAAAAGCAGGTTATGGCTCTATTGTTACATGCTGCGGTGATACGCTATCCATTGCAGATGATAGTAAGAATGATACCATTTTAATACCTAAAAATAAAACAGTTACCTCTCAAGTTCTGACGGGTAATGAGTCGCCTGCTTCTGCCGCTACAAAGGCTGTTACAGATGGTGACGGTGTTGTGATTTCCTATTATCCAATGGATGCAACAGGTTATTCTTCAATATTCAAGAGCAACATGAAGCAACTATGGACAACAGAGGGATTTGAGGATTCAAAAAATTGCGATTTTGATTACAATGACCTTGTAATTCACACCCTCTATAGGATAAGCGGCAACAAATTAAAAGTTGGTATTCACCCTATTGCATACGGCGCCACCAAGACAATTACACTTGGCTTAATCGTATATAAGAACAATGTTAAAGTATATGATGAGGTGATTTCTACAAACTGCAGACATGATTTGTTTGAAGATTATCCTGGAACAAGCGGCTTTATTAATACCGTTCAATATGATCATCATTACATAGCGTTCCCTAAAATTCTTACTATTTGCGATGCCACAAGTTTTTCAAATTTGGATATTATCTGGTGGATTAAAACAAATGACAGCAGTGATATAATATATGCTGTTAATGCCAGAACTACTCCTAATGAATTACTTAATTCAGAGGGACTTCCTTACGGCGTTGTTTGCACTTATATGGATAAGGGATATAATGATGGCGTTGCAAAAGATCTTGTAGGATATAATTGGTTTTTCTATCCAAAAGAAACGGTTAGCGTTTGGAATTATTTTCAGATTAAGAGCGGAGTATTTAACTACAAAGATGGCATAACCGGTCCTATGGTTAATGACTTTATTTTAAGAACCGGCAATAGCGCAACGGATGGTGCCGCTACAGGTTTGTATACCTTCCCTGGTAATCGTAATATTTAATCCGTCGGGATATAAATTAAATACATAAATTTTAAACACTTGCCTAAAATTTTCCGGCAAGTGTTTTTTTTGTTATTTTTGACGCCCAAATAGTGTTTTTTTTAAGTTGTTGTGATTAAATAACTTAAATTTAAAAGAATTTACAATACAATAAAGATTAATTAGCTAATATGAAAAGATTTAAATTTCTAGTTGTTCTTACTCTGCTTTTCTCTCTTGCTGCTGTGCAAGTGAGAGCAGATGAGGGAATGTGGCTTCTTCAATACTTGGAGAAGATGAATATCAAAACAATGAAGAGCCAGGGCTGCAAGCTTACCGCTCAGCAGATTTATGACATCAATCACTCTTCATTAAAAGATGCCATCATGATTTTTGGCGGCGGCTGTACTGCGGAAGTAGTTTCCGATAAAGGTCTTGTTCTAACCAATCACCACTGCGGATATGGAAGTATCCAGAAATTGAGCGCTGTTGGAAAAGACTATTTAAGAGATGGTTACTGGGCAATGAATTCTTCCGAGGAATTGGTTCTTCCGGATTTAACCGTTACTTTCATAGATAAATTTGTAGACGCAACTCCTGATATGCTTGCCGCAGAAACAAAAACAAAAGGGATGGACCCAAAGGCAAAAGCTGCATTTATGAAGAAGGTCACCGACAGTTTGAAAAATGTCGCAATTGGAGGGGACAAGACTTTAACGGCTATGGTTCAAACATTTAACCAAGGCAACAATTACTACGTAATTACCAGCAGAACTTTTAAGGATGTCCGTTTTGTAGGCGCACCTCCAAGTTCAATTGGAAAGTTTGGCGGAGAAACAGACAATTGGGAATGGCCAAGACATACCGGAGATTTTTCTGTTTTCAGAATTTATGCAGATAAAAACAACAACCCCGCATCTTATTCAAAAGACAATGTTCCCTACAACCCTAAGAAGTATTTAACTATCTCAATGAAGGGATATAAGCCAAACGATTTTGCAATGATCATTGGCTTCCCGGGAAGGACCCAGAGATATATGACAAGCTCGGAGGTTGAAGAAATGCAAAACATCAGTAATGCCGCAGAGGCATATTGCCGTACTATCAAAGAGGGTATATGGCAGAAAGCCATGAGAGCGGACGAGCATACTAATATTCAGTATGCCAGCAAGTTTGCCTATTCGTCCAACTTCCGTAAAAAAGCCATTGCAATGAATGACGCATTCAAATCCTTGAATGTTATTGCAAGAAGAGCTGAGGCGGAAAAGGAGTTTATGAAATGGGTTGAACAATCACCTGAAAGAAAAGTTAAATACGGAGATTGCCTGGAGAAAATAAACAGCATCGTAAAAGAGCGCGCCGCATCCTATTATGCATTTGAATACTTCATTGAGACTCTTAATAATATAGAGATAATCCAACCCGTTTATCAATTAGCGTACGGGAGAATCAGTGATAAGAATTTTAAAGAGGAGACTACGGACTTTTATAAAGATTACTCTCCGGCTCTTGACAGAGAGACAACAAAGGCTCTAATAAAAATCTATCGCGATAAAGTCACAGATCCTAAATATATTCCTTCTTTCTACAAAGAAATTGATTCCGCTTACAACGGCAGTATAGATAAGTATGTTGATAATATGTTTGACAAAACATATTTTACATCTCCGCAGAAAGCGCTTGCGGCAATGAAGGATAGTACGTTTACAATGAAAAATGATCCTGTATTTCAGATGTTTGTGTCTATGATTAAGGTTGCTCAGCCGACTTATGCGGAGTACAATAGATATGCATCAGAAATGCAAGGCGCAAAGAAGGCCTACATGGAGGGACAAATTGAGATGGCTGCAGAGAAGGGCAAGTTCCTGTATCCTGACGCAAACTTCACAATGAGACTTACTTACGGCAAAGTCGGCGGTTATGAAATTAACGGCAAAAAGTTTAACTATTATACAACCTTGGACGGCGTAATGGCTAAGGAAAATCCCAATGATCCTGAATTTGTCGTTCCTGCAAAACTGAAGGAATTGTGGAAAGCAAAAGATTATGGCAAATATGCCATGAAGAACGGAGAGTTGCCTGTATGTTTCCTTACAAATAATGATATCACCGGCGGAAACTCCGGTTCTGATGTTTTGAATGGAAAGGGAGAATTGATTGGTCTTGCATTTGACGGAAACTATGAATCCATGAGCGGTGATGTCATCTTTGAACCTGATCTTCAGAGATGTATATGTGTTGATATCCGTTACGTTCTGTTTGTAATGGATAAGTTTGGCGGCGCAGGATACTTGCTAAATGAGATGAAGTTTAATTAGTCTTTACGTCATTACAACCCGTAAATTTGATTAAACAAATCAAATAAATTACCTTTACAACACCTGCAGATTATTAACGTTTGCAGGTGTTATAATTTATTAACAAGTCCATTAAACAGGACTTAAATATTTGTCTAATATGAAATTTGAAGAGATAGAAAAAGTTTTGGGTACAGTAATGCATCCGGCTTATGATAAGAGTGTTATGGAACTTTCACTTGTTCAGAATTTAAAGTTTGAGCCGATGCCGGGCGGTGGCGTGAACGACGGAACAATCAAATTCCGCCTGGTTTTTCACAGGCCGGATCCTCTTAGCGGAAGCTTGAAAGAGGCTTGTGTTAAGGCACTTACAAATGCATTCCCCGGCGTTAAGGTTGATGTTCTGGAGTTGATCGACCAGAAAAAAGCAACTGAGAATAAGGGACTTGAGGGGACGGGAAAAGAGGAACTTAAGAATGTTGATAAGGTTATTGCAATAGCTTCCGGCAAAGGCGGGGTTGGCAAATCAACTGTTGCAGTAAATCTTGCGGTTGCTCTTGCTAAACAGGGTTATTCCGTAGGACTTATTGATGCCGACGTTTACGGCCCTTCTATTCCAAAAATGACCGGTACAGAGGGTCAGCAGCCGGGACTTATAAAAGTTAAGACTGAGAATTACACAGAAGATCCCGCTAATGAGCACTATATGGAGACCAAGGATTTAATGGTCCCGATAGAGAAATTTGGAGTTAAGTGGATTTCCATCGGCTACTTTACATCTCCGGAACAGGCTCTTATCTGGAGAGGCCCCATGGCAAGCAGTGCTCTTAAACAACTAATTTATCAAGTTGAATGGGACAAGCTGGATTATCTTTTGATTGATCTTCCTCCGGGAACCGGTGATATTCACATAAGTATGGTGCAGGAGGTGAAACTTACGGGGGCGATTATTGTTACAACACCTCAAAGCGTAGCTCTTTCAGATGTTGAAAAAAGTATCAATATGTTCCAAAACAAAGGCGTTAACACCAAAGTGTTAGGCATTGTAGAAAACATGTCTTGGTTTACCCCTGCGGAACTGCCAAATAACAAATACTACATCTTTGGCAAAGACGGCGGTGCAAAAATGGCAACAAAATACAACATCCCATTGCTTGCCCAAATCCCTATTGTTCAAAGTATTATGGAGAGCGGCGACAACGGCCAGCCATCTGCTGCAGGCGAAGGCATCGTAGCCCAAGCCTTTGAAGAACTTGCGGGAAAAATCTAATGACACGCAGCCCGAGGCATGAAGTGCCGGTGCATCCTCGCGCAGCAGCACATTAAACCACTATTTCCAGCGTGCTTTGTGCGCCGGTAACCGCAAACAAGAATAGCGCCGCAAGGGTAGCACCGCAATGGTAGCACC
>DAIRSJ010000013.1:1752-32108 GCA_036804445.1 Candidatus Egerieousia sp. | reverse complement strand
TCTTGTACAGGCCCTGCTCAATTTGTCCCGCGTCCTGTGCGTAAACTTTCATTCCTAGCGGGCCGAATTTTGCCGGAAATGATTCACCGAGGGGGCGGTCTTTTTCATACACAATTCCCGTAATTCTGAGAATTATAGGTTTATCTGAATAGGTGGTATAGACGGTCAAAGTCTTGTCAAAGGGGTAAGGTCCCTGGTCATTCAAAAACGTCACTTTGATGACACCTTTATCTCCCGGTTTGATTGGCGCCTTGCTCCATGAAGGAGTAGTACATCCGCAAGAAGAGAGGATGTTGCTTATGGCCACCGGAGAAGAGCTGACATTTGTAAAAACAAACTGACATTTCTGCGCACCCGAATCAATAGATATTTTTCCAAAGTTATGAACCACTTCATTAAACTTTAATGCAATACTGTGTCCTGTTTGAGCATAGCCGCTAATAGGCAGGGTTATGATGGCAAGTAGTGCTAATAAACTTATAATGTGTAATTTGACTGTCGTGACAGACACTTTTCTTTCAAATAGTTTCATTTTGTGCATAACTTTCATTGCGTACTCTACAAATATAATTATAAACTCCTATTAATTTGATTAAATTTGCTACGCTTTTGCAAAAAAGACTCCAATCTGCAAAACGAAAATATTAAAATTCAATTAGGTATTATGAAGGTATTAAGAAAAATGCTCACAGTCACACTGGCGTTTGCGGTGGTGCTGACAACTGCGGGCGGCAATGCTTTTGCTCAGAAAAAAACGGCAAAGCATGCCGGCGCAAAAGATTATGAGATTGTTAAAAACGATCCTACCAACACAAGAATTTACACTTTGCCCAACGGCTTAACGGTGTATCTTTCGGTTACTAAGAAGGAACCGAGAATTCAAACTTACATTGCGGTAAGAACGGGAAGCAAGAATGACCCTCATGAGACCACGGGTCTTTCTCACTATCTTGAGCATATTATGTTTAAGGGTACAACCCACTTTGGCACAATCAATTATCAGAAAGAAAAACCGATGCTGGACCAGATTGAGAAAGAGTTTGAATACTACAGAACACTTAAAGACCCTGCAGCCCGCAAGGCTGAGTATCACAAGATAGACAGCATCTCTTTTGCTGCATCCAAACTTTTTGTTGCAAATGAGTATGACAAACTGATGGGTGCGCTCGGTTCAAAAAATTCCAACGCTTTTACCTCCAATGATATGACGGTATATCAGGAAGATATCCCTTCAAATCAGGTAGAGGCATGGGCTAAAATCCAGAGCGACAGATTTGAAAATATGGTTATCCGCGGATTCCATACAGAACTTGAGGCGGTTTATGAGGAGGATAATCTTGGCCTTTCTGATGATCAGGGGAGAGCTTATGATACACTTATGTTTTCCCTCTTCAAAAATCACCCTTATGGCTTGCAGACAACTATAGGGACTCAGGAACATCTTAAGAATCCGTCAATTACAAATATTTGGAAACATTATCATAACTTTTATGTTCCAAATAATGTTGCCATTTGCATGGCCGGAGATTTTAATCCGGATCAGGCCATTGCCGTTATCAGAAAATATTTTGGCAGCTGGAAGAGGAATGATAATCTTAAGCTTCTTAAGTTTAAAGATGAGGAGCCAATTGCAAAACACATAGAGAAAACGGTATACGGGCAAGAGTCTCCGCTAATTTATGTCGGATGGAGATTCCCTTCTGCATACAGAGACGGACGGGCACTATCCAATATCGGAGATACCCTTTATATGGTAAGCAATATTTTGAATAACAGGGGAGACGCCGGACTTATTGATATGAATGTAAACAGGCCTCAGAAAGTGCTTAGCGGTTTTGCCGGAAATCAAGGAATGACAGATTATAATATCTTTTTAGTTGGCGGAGAACCTAAAGAGGGACAGAGTCTTACAGAGGTTAAGAATATTTTGTTTGAACAGTTGGAGAAAGTAAAGAGGGGAGAATTTGATGAATCTATGTTAACCGCAATAGTAAATAACTGGAAACGTTCAAGGATGCAGAATATGGATAGTTACCAGTTCAGGGCACGCATGATGTACGGCAACTTTATCAACAGAACACCTTGGAGTTACACGGTGGAGCAGGGTGAGAGACTTAGCAAAATAAAGAAAGAAGATATTGTAAAGTTTGTCAACAAATATTTCAATGACAACTATGTACAGGTAAATAAAGTTGTCGGAATAGAGAAGGGTATTCAGAAAATTGAAAAGCCAGCTATAACCGCAATTAATACAAACAGAGATACTTCCAGCCAGTTCTTGAGAGACATGGAAAAGATGATTGGGGCCGCAAAGCCAATCGAGCCGGTTTATGTGGATTTTGCAAAAGAGATGTCTATAGGGAAGAATGCTACGGGGCAGGATGTTTACTACAAACACAATGATGATAATTCCCTATTCTATTTGACCTATTATTTTCCTATTGGTACTTATGACAGCAACAAGCTTGATTACGCCCTGTATTATTTTAATAATCTTGGTACGGATAAATTTTCCTCTGATCAGATTAAGTCAAAGCTTTATACTCTTGCGTGCTCATTGTCAGGAAGTTCATATGAGCATACAACAGAGGTATCAATAAACGGGCTGAGTGAAAATATGAAGCAGGCTTCCGATATTGTAGAGGATTTGCTTGCCAATGTAAAACCGGACGAGCAGCTGCTTTCCAAGATGAAAGAGAACTGGAAGAAACAACTTATGAATGCAAAGACGGATAAGGATGCAAACGCGCAAGCTTTGGAGACTTACACGATTTACGGCCCCGAGAATCCCCAAACACACTCACTTAAACCTTCTGAAATAGATAAGCTGACTGCGGAAGAACTTGTAAACATTGTTAAGGATTTGTTCAGGCATCAGTATTCCGTTATCTACTACGGACCTCTTGCAAAAGATAAAGCCGTCGCCGAGCTCAATACAATGCATAAAGGGGCGGAGAATCTTGCAGAGTATGCTCCTTCCAGAAGTTTTGAGGTTCTTGATTCTAAGGAGCCTACAATATTCATAGCTCCTTATAAGGCAACCCAGATAAATATTTACGGCATCTGCAATTATGGAGAGAAGCTTAATCCGAGCGAGAGAGCTCTTGTCAAACTGTACGATACATATTTCGGCAGCGGGATGAGTTCTATTGTGTTCCAGGATTTAAGGGAGGCTAAGGGTCTTGCATACCACGCAGCCGCCAGTCATGTGTTCCCTTATTTCAGAGACAAGGAGCCTCTTTATTATGAGGCACTTATTTATACGCAGAATGACAAGATGATGGATGCTTTGCGGGCATACAATAGTATTTTGACTGATATGCCTGTTTCACAAAAATCATTTGACGTTGCAAAATCAAACTCTCTGCAGAATCTTGCAACTAAAAGATACACAGGTTCCGGTGTTATATGGTACTATTTGAGCATGAAGAGACAGGGCTTTGATTATGATATCAACAAAGACATTTATAATAACCTTAAAGCACTTAATCTTCAGTCAATTATAGATTATCAGCAGAACAATATAAGAAACCGCAAATACAACATAGGCATTGTAGGCAACACGGAAGAGCTTGACTTAAACTCGCTTGCCGGAATGCACTACGGAAAAATTGTCAGACTGACAACGCAGGATATATTTGGATATTAGCGGTCTTTAGGGCATTTTGGCGGAAAGCCTGCCAAAATGGGAGGCATGTAACAATTTGGGAAATGGGAACGATGTTTGTATATTTGCAGACCAGTTCCCGTCCCTTTTTTAAGAGACAATATTTAACAATTAAATTATAACTAATTATGGCTTACAAAATTTCAACTGATTGCGCAGCTTGCGGAACATGTAAAGATGAATGCCCAGTAGGAGCTATTTCTGCCGGCGATATTTACAAGATTGATCCTAATCTATGCACAGAGTGCGGTACTTGCGCTAGTGCATGTCCTATGGGAGCAATTTCCAAGGAATAATTCAGTAAGGGATTACAGGAAAGAGGCTGGCGAGCGGGCTTTAGTGTTCGCGCCAGCCTTTTTTAATCTGTAAGCACAATATTACAGTAGTAAGCAATAAGAATAGTTATCACGACAGTTTTGTCTGTCGGGAGCCGGAAAAGAATATTAAAAGTAAATATAATGGGTTCATTTGTAAATGGTTTGAAGAAACTCTTTGGCTCAAAAGAGGAGAGGGATATGAAGGCGGTTGCGCCAATCCTTGATAAGGTGCTGGAGGAGTATAAGAGAGTTGATGCTTTGTCAGATGATGATTTGAGAGCTGAGACTCAAAAGATTAAGAAAGTTATTCTGGACAGGATTGCTCCGGATGAAGGCAGGAAAAGAGAGTTGAGGAATAAGCTTGAGGACGTCACTATCTCTGCGGACGATAAGGAGAAGTGTGCAACAGAGGTTGACAAGTTGGCAAAACAAATTGATGAAGAAATTGAAGGCGTTCTAAATGAGGTGCTTCCTGTTGCTTTTGCAATTATGAAGTCAACCGCGCGCAGATTCAAAGAGAATGCAACCATTAAAGTTAAGGCGAATGATTTTGACCGTGAACTCAGCACTCATTCAGATTTTGTCACAATAGACGGTGATTATGCAATTTGGAAAAATCACTGGATGGCGGGCGGCAATGAGATTACCTGGGACATGGTACACTATGATGTTCAGCTGATTGGAGGTATTGTGCTGCATCAGGGAAAGATTGCGGAAATGGCAACCGGAGAGGGAAAAACCTTGGTTGCAACACTTCCCGTATTCCTTAATGCGTTGGCCGGCAAGGGAGTACACATGGTAACGGTAAATGATTACCTTGCAAAACGTGACTCCGAGTGGATGGGGCCTCTTTATGAATTCCACGGATTATCAGTAGATTGCATAGACAAACATGAGCCGAATTCAGAGGCTCGCAAGCGTGCATATAGGGCTGACGTTACATTTGGTACAAACAATGAGTTTGGTTTTGATTACCTGAGAGACAACATGGCAATCAATACGGAAGACCTTGTGCAGCGCAAGCATCATTATGCAATTGTGGATGAGGTGGACTCTGTCTTGATTGATGATGCAAGAACACCGTTGATTATTTCAGGTCCCGTTCCAAAAGGAGAAGACCAGCAATTTGCTGAGTACAAGCCTTATATAGAGAAGATTTACAACATTCAGAGAGGGGAGGTTACAAAATATCTTCAGGAGGCAAAGAAATTAATTGCGGCAGGCAATAAAGATAACGCCGGCGGAATGGCCTTGCTGAGAGCTCATAAGGCGCTGCCCCGTTACAATCCTTTGATTAAATATTTGAGCGAGTCGGGCATAAAACAAATCATGCTGCAGACGGAGAATTTCTATATGCAAGACAACAATAAGCAGATGCATATAGTTACAGATCCTCTATATATGGTTATAGATGAAAAAGATAAGACGGTAGAGCTTACAGATAAGGGCAATGATTATATTGCCGGACTTGTGAGCGATCCTAAATTTTTTATCCTGCCGGATGTAGGTACGGAAATCTCTGAGATTGAAAAGAGCAATTTGACCCCGGAGGAGAAACAGGCTGAGAAAGACAAGCTGCTTGCGGATTACGCTGTTAAGTCTGAGCGCGTACATACTGTAACTCAGTTGCTTAAAGCATATACTCTGTTTGAGAAAGATGTAGAGTACATAAATGTAGATAATAAGATTAAGATTGTAGATGAGCAGACGGGACGTGTACTGGAGGGAAGACGTTATTCGGACGGACTTCACCAGGCCATTGAGGCAAAGGAGAATGTAAAGGTTGAGGCTGCCACTCAGACGTTTGCTACAATTACACTTCAGAATTATTTTAGAATGTATCACAAGCTGGCCGGAATGACAGGTACCGCATCTACGGAGGCGGGAGAGTTCTGGTCAATCTATAAACTTGATGTTGTTACAATTCCCACTAACAAACCGGTTATCAGAATAGATTCCAATGATTTGATTTACAGGACAAAGAAAGAAAAGTTCAATGCGGTTATAGATAGGATAGTGGAGTTGAGAAAGCAGGGGCGCCCCTCTTTGGTAGGAACAACATCTGTGGAGATATCTGAGCTGCTTAGCAGAATGCTTAAGCTGCGCGGAATTCAGCACAGCGTTTTGAATGCCAAGCAGCATGCACGTGAGGCTGAGATTGTTGCACATGCAGGCGAAGCCGGAACAGTTACGATTGCCACAAACATGGCGGGCCGAGGTACCGATATTAAGCTGGGACCCGGCGTAAGAGAGGCCGGCGGTCTTGCAATCATAGGAACCGAGCGTCACGACAGCCGCCGAGTAGACAGGCAGTTGCGCGGACGTGCCGGAAGACAGGGAGACCCGGGATCATCAGAGTTCTTTGTCTCTTTGGAGGATGATTTGATGAGACTGTTTGGAGCGGAGAGGATTGCAAAGATTGTGGACGGTCTCGGAATGCAGGAAGGAGAGGTGCTGCAACACTCAATGCTCTCTTCATCCATTGAGAGGGCGCAGAGAAAAGTTGAGGAGAATAACTTTGGTATTCGTAAGAGACTGCTTGAGTATGATGATGTGATGAACTCTCAGAGAGAGGTTATTTACACCAGAAGAAAGAATGCGCTTTACGGAGAGAGAATAGAGATAGATGTAAAGAACATGATTGCGGATTATGCAGATGTTCTTGCGGGCAAGAAGGATTCAATGAATTATGAAGATTTCAAGCTGGAGATGATGATGGAGGTTTCAATGGTTCCGGATTTTGATGAGCGGTATTATGAAAATGCGTCAAGAGAAGATCTTGGAGATAAGATTGCCGAAGCAATTACTGAAATTATTCAGCGCCGCGGAGAGGTTATTTCTACTCAGGCTCAGCCGATAGTTACTCAGGTTTATAAGACCCAATCTGCTACATATCAGAATATTGCAATTCCGATTTCAGACGGTCAGAAGATGCTTCAGCTGATAGTCAATCTAAAGAAGGCAAATGACAATATCAAGGAGATAGGAATTGCTCTGGAGAAATGCGTCACTCTTATTATGATTGACGAGCATTGGAAAGAGCACTTGAGAGAGATGGATGAATTAAAGCAGTCTGTTCAGAATGCAACTTATGAGCAGAAGGACCCTCTTTTGATCTATAAATTTGAGAGTTACAATTTGTTCCAAAGTGTAATCGAGAAAATCAGCAGGGATGTGATTGCATTCTTAGTACGCGCACAAATACCTTTGCGTCAGAATGATGAGTTGAACGTAAGAGAGGAGGCTGCTAAGAAGAGAACGGACTTGAGCCAGATGAAGATGAGTCATGACGATGTCTCCACCAATAGCGGAGAGCAGAAGAGCAACGCCCCGATTCATGTAGAAAAGAAGGTTGGAAGAAATGACCCGTGTCCTTGCGGCAGCGGCAAGAAATACAAGAACTGTCACGGGAAAGGGATTGTATAACCTTGAGTAATAAAACCAAATTTATTTATCACAACAGTTCATATTTTGACATTTGACATTTGAAATAAGTGCATTGTTGAGTAACCTTTTTTAGATAAGTATTTTGAGTTGTTTCTGTGAGGTTCAATAATTTGATAAAATTATTAGATTATTATATATGAATTTTGATTTTGATATACTTGTAATAGGTTCAGGGCCCGGAGGTTATGTGGCTGCGGTAAAAGCCGCGCAATACGGATTCAAAACAGCCGTTGTAGAGCGTGCGGAGATCGGGGGTATCTGTCTTAACTGGGGGTGCATCCCAACAAAGGCGCTGCTGAAATCTGCCGAGGCTTTTGAAATTTTAAAACATCCGGAGGCTTACGGAATTGTTGCAGGTTCTGACTCTGACGCAAATCGTTTTGGCTCAGCGGTTTTATCAAGCGAATTTCGTTTGGATGTTCAGAAGATTGTAGAGCGCGAGCGTGGAGTTTCTGACAAGATGCGGCGCGGTGTGGAGTTCCTGTTTAAGAAGTACAACGTTGAGGTCATCGCGGGCAGCGGCAAATTCATTGATGCTAATACCATTGAAGTCGGTGAAAAAAAAGTTACTGCAAAATACATAATCGTAGCAACCGGCGCGCGTCCAAAAGCGCTGCCCTTTGCGCCATTTGACGGGGAAAAAATCATCTCCTATAAGGATGCCCTTGTACCTAAAACGCTGCCAAAATCTTTAGCCGTAATCGGTTCCGGAGCAATTGGAAGCGAACTTGCAAATTTCTATCTGTCAATGGGTACGCAGGTTTACCTGATTGAGTTCCTGGATAAGATTGTGCCGCTGGAGGATGATGATATTTCCGGACAGTTAAGCAGAAGTTTCCGCAAGAACGGAATGAAGGTTATGACATCCGCTAAAGTTACCGGCGTTAAATTCAATAAGTTACAAGATGAAAACGGAGCGGAGAGAGACAATTGTGAATTAACCGTCGAGACCAAAAAAGGTGTTGAGACTATAAATGCGGAGAGAGTTTTGTGCGCTGTTGGTGTTGCGCCAAACACTGATAATATGGGACTTGAAGAGATTGGGGTGAAGATTGAGAGAGGCAAGATTGCGGTGAATGAGTTTTATAATGCGTGCGGAAATATTTATGCAATAGGAGACGTGATTGCAACTCCTGCATTGGCACACGTGGCTTCTGCTGAGGCACTTGCATGCGTAGCGCATGTTGCCGAACTTGAAGGTAAACCGGGAGCAAAATTTCATCCGATTGATTACAAGTATATTCCGGGGGCGACATATACATCTCCTCAAATTGCTTCTGCCGGACTTACCGAGCAAAAAGCAAAGGAGCTTGGCATTGAATACAAGGTTGGAAAATTTATGTTTACCGCATCGGGAAAGGCGACAGCTGCAGGCAAGACTGACGGCTTTGTGAAACTCATTTCTGATGCAAAATCAGATAAACTTATTGGTGTTCATTTGATTGGTGCCGATGTTACTGAAATTATCGGAGGCATGGTACTTGCAATGAATCTTGGCGCGACTGCAGAGCAGGTTGCCAACACTGTGTTCCCGCATCCTACTATGAGTGAGGGAATTAAAGATGCTGCAGAGGCAATGGAAATATAAAAATTCTATCATGAAATCAACTAGCGGCCCATCAGTACCGGCGGTAAATGACGTTAACCGCATTGCGGAGGGAACAACTCTTCAGGGAAATATTGTTACGCATTCTGATATTAGAATAGACGGCACTCTGATTGGTGATATTGTCACTTTGGGGAAGCTTGTTGTTGGAGAGAACGGCAAGCTGACCGGCAAAATAATCTGCAGAAATTCAGATATATACGGTAAGACAACCGGGGATATCCTGGCCTCCCATTCGGCAAGTTTCCGCAGCAAGTCTGTTTACAAGGGAAACCTCAAAACCATCCACATCGGCATAGAAATCGGCGCCAGCTTCACCGGCAATTGCTCCATTCTCAGCAAAGAAGAAGCAGGGAAAATTTTTGAAGGGTATTTTTAATTTTTTTACCTTCCATTTTTCCTGTCGGGAGTTTTCCTAAAACCGTTTTTTTATCAGGTAGTTGTTGCGGCCGGATGAGTTGCGGCTTACAAGTTCTGCAATGAAGCCGGCAAGGAATAATTGAATACCAACTATGGCGGCTACCAGCGCCAGATAGAACAGCGGCTGGTCCGTGACGGCTCTGAATTTGAGACCGTTACTCTGGGCTACGAGCTTGGCGATAATTAACCAAAGAGTGATGACCGCTCCGGCCAGGAACATCAAAGTTCCAAGGACTCCAAACAGGTGCATCGGCTTCTTTCCAAACTTCTGCAAAAACCACAGGCTCAGCAAATCCAAGTAACCATTTACAAATCTGTTAAGTCCAAACTTGCTCTTTCCGTATTTGCGCTTGTTGTGATGAACAACTTTTTCCCCGATGTTTGCAAACCCTGCATTCTTAGCTAAATACGGAATGTAGCGGTGCATCTCTCCATAAACCTCTATATTCTTAACGACCTCATTCCTATAGGCTTTAAGGCCGCAGTTCATGTCATGCAGATTAATACCCGTTACCCAGCGGGCCGTAGCGTTATAGATTTTAGAAGGGATATTCTTTGTGAACTTATTATCGTATCTTTTTTTCTTCCAGCCGCTTACAAGATCATAGCCATCTGCTTTAACCATCTTGTACAGTTCCGGAAGCTCGCGCGGATCATCCTGCAAATCGGCGTCCATTGTAATTACAACGTCTCCAATTGCTTGAGCAAAACCACTATACAGCGCCGCGGACTTTCCGTAATTTCTGCGGAAGCAAATCCCGTGGATATTTACATTACCGCTTCCATTCCCGCTCTCCGTCGCCAGTCTCTCAATCTCCTCCCATGAGCCATCCGTGCTGCCGTCATTAACCATAACAATCTCATAAGAAAGACCGGTGTCCTTCAGAGAGTTATGAATGCCTGCAACCAGTTCCGCCAGAGAAGGCTTCTCATTAAAAAGTGAAATTACTATTGAAATATCCATAAATAAAAATAAAATACTTTGTAATCCCGACAGCCGGCTGCTTGTTTTAATATTATTCCGGCACTTGACAGTCAGGTAATTAGTTTCTAAACTTTAAAATAGGCCGTTGCTGCACTTATTAATTCTGCGGCATGTATTTATCATTCGGATCCTCCGGTTTATCGCCGCCCGGAATAAATCTGCTCTCATCTTCCTTATCAACTTTTGGCTCGGCAGGTTTTTCACTCTCTTCTTTGCTTTTTTCGCCTGTGCTTTGTTCGCTATCGTTGTTTTGCATTGCTCCGTCAGCATTATTCTGGATGGTTTCATTTGCATCAGAATTGTCCTGTGTAAAACTGTCGGGATTAAAACCGCCCGGGAAATTTGCGCCTGGCAGTTGCTTAACAGAACTTGCAATTATAGCAGAAACAATAAGGCCAAAAATCGTACACCAAATCAACATTCCAAATGTCAGAATTGTAGGAAGATTGTTCAGTACTGCTCCAATTGCATTCTCCTGCTCTTCACCCATAGAACCCTGCTGGTCAATTCTTTCCTGAACGAGTTGCTTTGCATTGGAAATCGTATCCGGAAATAAAACCGTGACGCTCAAGAACATAAAGCAGGCAATTACAACGGCTGAAAGAAGTGAAACTAAAAAACCGTAGCTGAATGCCTGATTGTAAGTTGTTTCTCCATAAACACTTGCATGATTCAAAGAGTACTTCTTCATAAAATAAAGGAGCACCCAGACTGTGGCAACAAGTTTAATAATCCAAATAAGCACCCCGACAAAACCTCCGCTTACCCCAAGCGAGCCAATTACAGAGAATACAATTGTCACAAGCGCAAGCAGCAGACCGTCCATAGAGGCTCTGCTCAATTTTCCCGTCTCCTTAACAGGAGCTCCCATGTTGTTATTCAAATCTTCCATATTTTAAATTATTTATTTCCTCTTTTATATCTGTTCTCTTTAATTTATCTCTTACTTAGCTTTGACTTTTCTCTTTTTTCTCTTACTCTTCTTTTTAGTTCCCGACGGTTTCTGACTCTTTTGTTAAGAATCTTTGGCAATGAGCCTTGCGGCACGGTACCTTATTTGGCACAAAGATATAAAATTTGTAGATTTGTGCCCCTCAAAAGAGGAGCGGACCGGTGTCAAGGTAAGACAGCGGACGCAAAATATCTTAAAAATAAAATTATGAACAGTATTAAAATTACATTTCCTGACGGGAGTGTAAAGGACTTTGAAAAAGGCGTAACGGGTTATCAAATTGCAGAAGGCATCAGTCCCCGTCTAGCCGCAGAGGTGTTGTCTGTCTCTGTCGACGGTCAGGTTACGGACCTGCGTCAACCGATTGAAAATGATGCGGCTATTAAGCTTAACAAGTGGGATGACGATGAGGGCAAGCTTGCCTTCTGGCATTCATCTTCTCACCTTATGGCAGAGGCTCTTGAGGCCATTTATCCCGGCGTTAAATTTGGAATAGGACCTGCAATTGAGAACGGTTTCTATTATGACATTGATCTTGGAGATAAGGTTATTGTTGAGGCCGACTTAAAGAAGGTTGAGGATAAGATGCTTGAACTTGCACGTACAGGAGAAAAGTTTGAGCGCAAGGATGTTACAAAGGCGGAGGCTTTGGATTATTTCACAAATAAGAATGATCAGTACAAGCTGGAGCTAATTAATGATTTAAAGGACGGAACCATATCTTTTTATACAAATGGAAAATTTACGGACTTGTGCCGCGGACCGCATATCATGGATACCTCTGTTATTAAGGCAATTAAACTTACTTCAATTGCCGGAGCGTACTGGAGGGGAGATGAGAAGAGACAGATGCTTACCAGAATTTACGGTATAACGTTTCCTAAAAAATCTATGCTTGACGAGTACCTTAAAGTACTGGAAGAGGCAAAGAAGAGAGATCATAGAAAACTGGGTAAAGACCTGGAACTGTTTGCATTTAGCGCAAAGGTAGGACCGGGGCTTCCGTTGTGGCTGCCGAGAGGAGCCGAGCTAAGAATGCGTCTGGAAAATTTCTTAAGAAAAGTGCAAACTAATTACGGCTATCTGCCTGTAATTACACCGCATATCGGACAAAAGGAACTTTACGTAACCAGCGGACACTGGGCAAAATACGGAAAGGATTCATTCCGCCCGATTACAACTCCGCAGCCGGGAGAGGAATTTTTGCTTAAGCCTATGAACTGCCCTCACCACTGTGAAATCTATAAGACAAAACCTCGTTCTTACAGGGATCTCCCATTAAGATATGCAGAGTTCGGAACGGTTTACAGATATGAGCAAAGCGGTGAATTGCACGGACTTACAAGAGTGCGCGGTTTTACACAGGATGATGCCCATCTGTTTGTAAGGCCGGACCAGCTGCATGATGAGTTCTGCAAGGTCATTGACATTGTGCTTTACATTTTTAAGACTCTTAAGTTTGACCAGTACACCGCTCAGATTTCTTTGAGAGATAAAGTGGACCACAGCAAATACATTGGTTCCGATGAGAATTGGGAGAGAGCGGAAAAGGCCATTATAGATTCTGCCGCTGAGAAGGGCTTGAAGACCAAGGTCGTATATGGTGAAGCCGCATTCTACGGACCAAAACTGGACTTTATGGTTAAGGATGCAATCGGCCGCCAGTGGCAGCTTGGCACTATTCAGGTAGATTACAATTTGCCTGAGAGATTTGGTCTGGAGTATACCGGAGCAGATGACAAGAAGTACCGCCCGATTATGATACACCGTGCACCTTTCGGTTCTATGGAGCGCTTTGTGGCTGTTCTTCTGGAACATACGGCCGGCAATCTGCCTTTATGGCTTACTCCGGACCAGTGCGTAGTTCTTCCTGTAGGGGAGAAATTCAATGATTATGCAAAAAAAGTTTGCAATTCTCTGAAAAATTCCGAAATTCGCGCCGCGCTTGATGAACGCAATGAGACTATAGGTAAGCGTATTAGAGAGAATGAGCTTAAGAAGATGCCTTATCTGCTGATAGTCGGGGAGAAAGAGATGGGAGCGGATACAGTATCTGTAAGGCAGCAGGGAGGCAAAGACCTTGGCACAATGAAGGTTGCAGAGTTTGCAAAATTCATTCAGGATAAGGTAAAGGACGAGATGGGTGAACCTGCCAGGCCAACTGATTAGTAAATGATTATAATCACGACAGTGCTGTTTAAGGCGCTGTCGTGAATATGATAAATAAAAGGATGTTTAATTTAATTTAGGAGGACAAATTTATCGCACCATTTAAACCCAAGCCGCACTTTGGGGGGTTCCATAAACCCCAAGGAGCCAATCACTTTTACAAACCGGCAGGAACCGGGAATGCCAACAATGCCAATGGTAACAACAGGCCTTCCGGCGACAGAAGATTTAATCCGCGCTTCCAAAGAAGGGAAGAGCAGGGGCCAAGATGTAATGAACAGATTAGAGTTCCGGAAGTCAGGGTAGTTGGAGATAATGTGCCTGAACAGAGGGTTTACCCTATAGCCGAGGCACTTAGGATGGCGCGTGACCTTGATCTTGACCTTGTGGAGATTGCAGAAAGTGCAGTTCCGCCGGTTTGCAAGATTATAGATTACCAGAAGTACGTCTATCAGCAAAAGAAGAAGGCCAAGGAGATGAAGGCTAATGCTTCCAAGCAGGAACTGAAAGAGTTGCGCTTTGGGCCGCAAACTGACGAGCATGATTTTCAGTTTAAGCTTAACCACGCAAAAGAGTTCCTTAAAGATGGCGATAAAGTTAAGGCCTTTGTATATTTTAAAGGACGTTCAATTGTATTCTCCGAGCAGGGAGAAAAACTTCTGCTGCGCTTTGCCCTTGAACTTGAGGAGTTTGGCAAGGCGGAGAAGATGCCTCTGCTGGAGGGTAAGAGAATGAGTATGATTATAGCACCAATTAAAAAAAAGTAATAATATGCCAAAATTAAAAACCAATTCCGGTTCCAAAAAGCGTTTTGTGCTTACCGGATCGGGCAAAGTAAAAAGACAGCATGCTTTTCACAGTCACATTCTTACAAAGAAGACTACTAAGCAAAAAAGAAATCTGTGTTATTCAGGCGTTGTAGCCAAACCGGATGAGAAGAGAGTAAAGAAGCTGATACTTTCTTAATTAACAATTAATTATTAACAGAGCGTTCAGCAGATAAAGCCTCTAGGGAGAGAGCGCTGACGTTCATAAAATTTTTTTATTATGCCAAGAAGTTCAAATTCGGTTGCATCACATGCACGCCGTAAAAAAATTTTAAAACAGACCAAAGGCAATTTCCACGCAAGAGCTAACGTCTACACCGTAGCCAAGAATACTCTTGAGAAGGGAATGACTTATGCCTACAATGACAGGAAGGATAAGAAAAAGAGCTACAGAGTTCTTTGGATTCAAAGAATCAATGCTGCAGCCCGCGCTTACGGTATGACTTATTCACAGTTCATCGGCAAGCTTGCCAAGAACAATGTCGGTCTTAACCGCAAGGTTCTTGCAGATCTTGCAATGAACAATCCCAAAGCGTTTGAGACAGTTGTTAAATCTCTTAAATAGTTGTCTCCTAAATTTTTACGGAGGTGAGTTTTTACAGAAACAAATGGTTTAAGTTTGCCGTATGGGGCGGCTTGTACCTTTTGTGGGTTATATGGCTTGGAAATTATTGGTGGCTTTTAGGTCTTCCGATAATTTTTGACATATACGTCACAAAAAAGGTGCACTGGGCCTTTTGGAAGCGGAAGCAGAAGAGTTCTGAAGGTCAAACCGCAACCAATTCCGGAGAGACAATTCCGGAACACACCGCAACAAACGTTGTGCTTGATTGGGTTGATGCGATTATTTTTGCGGTTGTTGCCGCAATGATAATAAAAATCTTTTGGTTTGAGGCCTACACAATCCCTTCATCTTCAATGGAAAAAACGCTTTTCACAGGAGATTATCTGTTTGTTTCTAAAGTAGCTTACGGACCAAAAGTTCCTGAAACTCCTCTTTCTGTTCCGCTGGTACATAATGTAATGCCAATTTCCGGCAAAGAGTCTTATTCTACGTTAATACAGAATAAGTACCGCAGACTAAAGGGTTTCGGACATGTTAAAAGAGATGACATTGTAGTGTTTGCCTTCCCGGACGGGGATACGGTTTTAAAGAAAGACCCGCAGGCAGATTATTATCAGATAGTGCGGTTAAATAATAACGACCGTGATTTTGTCAGTACATCATACGGACCTTTGATTGTCCGCCCTAGAGACAAAAAAGACAATTACGTAAAGAGGTGCGTAGCGGTTGCAGGTGATGTGTTGCAGGTAATTAACGGACAGGTGTTTGTAAATGGCGTTGCCGAGAAGGCGCACGCCGGAATGCAAAGTTCTTACATAGTTAAGACAAAAGGAGACCAAATAAATTCTAGGATACTGGATGAACTTAATGTAAATCCGGCGGATGTATATTTTGATTCTACTCTTCCGGGCTATGCGGATCTTCCTCTTACTAAAGAAGATGCAGCAGTCGTTAGCAAGCTCCCGATAGTTGTGTCCGTACAGGAACACATAGATAATTATCCGCCCGATTACCCGGATTCGCCTATTATGCTCTTCCCGTTCACAGAAACAGTAAAGTGGACCAGAGACAATTACGGACCAATCTGGATACCGCGCAAGGGAGCGTCCGTTTATTTGAACAAGAACACTCTTCCTTTCTACTATAGGCTAATTACCTCTTATGAAGGCAACAAGCTGGAGGTAAAAGGGAATCAGATCCTTGTAAACGGGACGGTGGCAACCACTTATACTTTTAAACAAAATTACTACTGGATGATGGGAGACAATAGACACAACTCTTTGGATTCCAGATATTGGGGCTTTGTACCGGAAGACCACATTGTAGGAACTCCTTCACTTGTATGGTGGTCAAAGGATAATTCAAAGCATTTTCCGTCTAACATAAGGTGGAGCAGATTATTAAAGGGGGTAAGGCACATTTAATTAAATTTGTGATTTTGGAAAAAAAATCGGATATTTGCACCCCTCAAAAGAAAATTATAAAAATTAGATAGTTATGGCAAAAGTTTGTCAGGTCACAGGTAAGAAGAGAATGATTGGAAACAATGTTTCCCACTCTAAAAAACGCAGCAAGCGTGAGTTTGCTCCAAATCTTAGAGAGAAGAAGTTCTGGCTGGAGAGCGAGCACAGATTCGTTACTCTTAAAGTTTCTGCCGCAGGAATCAGAAACATCAATAAGAATGGTCTTGAGGCTGTTCTAAAGAAATCAATGGAAAAAGGTTACGTAGATATCGTATAATTTGACGGAAGTTAAATAAATACAAAATCTATCGAGAACTAAAAAAGAAAAAGGAGATAACAAAATGCCTAAAAAAGATAATAGAATCCAGGTGATTCTAGAATGCACAGAGCAGAGAGAAAGCGGTGTACCCGGAATGAGCAGATACATCACAACAAAAAATAAAAAGAACACCACTCAACGTTTGGAGCGTAAAAAGTACAACCCTTATCTTAAGAGAGTTACGCTTCACAGAGAGGTTAAATAAATAACCCTTGAGCGGTCGGTTAATTGAGGTTAAGACGGACCCGGCGCAATAAGCTTCATGCTTGCGCAGTCAGTTAATTAAGATTAAAAAAAGGCCGGAAGGTTAAATTACAAATACAATATAAGAGATGGCAAAGAAAGTAGTAGCAACATTTAGCGGTGACAAGTCACAGACTAAAAACGTTGTAAAATGCATTCGCATGGTTAAGTCTCAGAAAACAGGTTCCTACTATTTTGAGGAGGAGATGGTTCCGATCGGTAAAGAGAAAGATTTTCTTGCCGGAAAGAAGAACTAATTTTCTAGGATGCTGCCGTTGTAAAATTACGGCAAAGAAACCGGAGGCGAAAAATAACTCTCGTGAAAATTCACGGGAGTTTTTTTTGTTTCTTTTTCTAAGCGGGTCGGCTATGTTTGCTTGCGTGCGGGCAAATGTTTTGTTAGATTTGCACCCTATGGGGCTTTTTTTACATAAGAAGAAAGAATCTTCCGGCAGCACAGGGCTGGAACTGGGATTGACTAAGACGCGACACGGATTGCTGGAGCGCATTTCCCGTGCAATTTTTGGGAAGGTGAGCGTTGATGCGGAGGTGATGGATAAAATCGAAGAGGCGCTTATTGCCTCTGACGTGGGCATTGATACCACATCCAAAATTATTGAGCGGTTGCAAAAACGCGTTGAGAAAGAGAAGGTTGTGGGTACAGATAAAGTGATGCAGGTGCTTAAGGAGGAGATAGAGGATATGCTTAATACTTCACCTTCTGTCGGTGACGAGGCTCAGATAATTGATTTTAATAAGAAGCCCTATGTTATTATGGTTGTGGGGGTTAATGGTGTCGGTAAAACAACCACAATAGGAAAGATTGCCGCCCAGCTTAAGAATCAGGGGAAGAAAGTTGTTCTTGGAGCGGCTGATACGTTCCGTGCGGCGGCCGTGGAACAGCTTGATATTTGGGCACATCGGTCAGGCGTAGATATTGTGAAACAGCAGATGGGCTCGGATCCCGCTGCGGTTGCTTATGACACGGTTAATTCTGCCGTTGCGCAAAATGCTGACGTTGTGTTGATTGATACGGCGGGGCGTTTGCAAAACAAGGTAAATCTGATGAATGAGCTTACTAAAATCAAGAACGTCATGCGCAAGGTTGTGCCGGATGCGCCGCAGGAAGTTCTTTTAGTTCTCGACGGTTCAACGGGACAAAACGCTTTTATTCAGGCCAGGGAATTCTCCAGGGCGACTCAGATTACAGCATTGGCTGTCACTAAGTTAGACGGTACGGCAAAAGGAGGAGTTGTGATAGGAATTGCAAATGAGTTGCAGATCCCCGTGAAGTTTGTGGGAGTGGGGGAGAAGGTTGAGGATTTGCAAATCTTTGATAAAAAGGCATTTGTTGAATCAATCTTTAGATAAGTTTTAGCATATTTATCAAGGCATGGTCAGGTTTCATAATTCTGGCTTTTTTGTGTATTTTAGCGGGCAAATTTTTGTGGAATGAATATATCTTATAATTGGTTGAAAGAGTATGTCAAGTTTGACCTGACTCCGGGCGAACTAGGCAAAGTTTTTAATAGTATCGGTCTGGAGGTTGAATCGCAGGAGGAGACGGAAGAAATTCCCGGAGGGCTTGCCGGTGTTGTTGTGGCGGAGGTTTTGGAGTGCGCGTCGCATCCCAATTCCGATCACTTGCACATAACAAAGGTAAATATCGGAGGAGGGGAAGACCCATTGCAGATTGTTTGCGGCGCTCCTAATGTGGCTGCAGGTCAGAAGGTTATGCTTGCTACTCTTGGAACGAGACTTTTTATGGGCGGAGAGGAAATCAAGATTAAGAAATCCAAGATCCGCGGCGTAGAGTCTTTTGGGATGTTATGTGCAGAGGACGAACTTGGAGTAGGTGCGGACCATAGCGGTATTATGGTATTACCGTCTGATTCAAAGGTTGGCACGCCGGCTAAAGAGTATTTTCACTTAAAGTCGGATACAGTTTTCAGCGTGGATATAACTCCAAACAGAATCGATGCGGCATCTCATATAGGTGTTGCGCGTGACCTTGCAGCTTATCTGAAACTCAATAACTTAGGAGGAGAGACAACTTTCCCTTCAGTTGACGCGTTCAAAGAGGGATCAGAAGAAACTTGTGCAAATTGTAATTCCGCCGCAGGCACCGGTGAAGGCAGCATTTCACCTGTAAAAGTTACTGTAAAACAAGGAGATGCGGCGCCACGTTATAGCGGCGTCACACTTAAAAATGTGAAAGTTAAAGAGTCTCCGGAATGGCTTAAGAGCAAGTTGCTTTCAATAGGTCTCCGTCCGATTAATAACATTGTGGACATCACAAATTTTGTTATGATGGAGACAGGAAATCCTATGCACGCATTTGACGTCTCAAAGATTAAAGGCGGTCAGATTGTAGTGGATTTCTGCAAGCAGGGAACAAAATTCACAACGCTGGACGGCGTAGAGAGAGAACTGTCAGACAAGGACTTAATGATCTGCAATGCAGTGGAGCCTATGTGTATTGCCGGAGTTTTCGGGGGTCTCGACAGCGGCGTTAAAGATGAGACAACTTCTGTTTTTTTGGAGAGTGCATACTTTAATCCCACAAGCGTAAGAAAAACTTCTAAGCGTCACGGTTTAAAGACGGACGCTTCATTCAGATATGAGAGAGGCTGTGACCCGGCAATCACTCTTTATGCACTTAAGCGTGCTGCGCTATTGGTGCAGGAGCTTGCTGATGGTAAAGTGGTTGGAAAGATTGAAGATGTTGTTTCAAAACCTGTCGAGAAAAAAATTGTAGAGCTGAATTATGCAAGAATGGAGGCGCTGATAGGAAAGAAAATCGGGGCCGATACAATAAAGAAAATATTGGAGTACCAGGATATGGAATTTGTGAATTCCACTCCGGAGGGATGCACGGTCAAAGTGCCTACATACAGAGTTGACGTATACAGGGAATGTGATGTGGTTGAGGATGTTCTGAGAATTTACGGTTATGACAACGTGGATCTTCCGGAGCATATGGTAAGCTCTGTTAATGTTGCTCCAAAACCGGATCCTGAGAGAGTAAGAATGCTTGCATCAGAATATCTTTCTGCAAACGGATTTATGGAGATGATGAATAACTCTCTGACTAAGAGCGATTATTACGATTCTCTTACGACTTATCCGCGCAAAAATTGTGTGATGATTTATAATCCGCTAAGTTCAGATTTGAACTGCATGAGGCAGACTTTAATTCTTAACGGACTGGAGGTAATTGCGTATAACATTCATCGTCAGCAGACAGAGCTTAAACTGTATGAACTTGGAAATGTCTACTCTTTTAATCCGGACTATGTAAAAACGGAGGAAGAAAAGAGCATGTTAAAGGCTTATACAGAGCGTCCCAAGTTAGTAATGTTAATCACCGGAGAGGGGCAGAAAGGATGGAGAAACTGTACTGTTGCAGGAGATTATTTCTCGTTGAAAGGTTATATGGAGCTGTTGCTGAGGAAGTTTGGAGTAGAACTTAAAGATTTGAATTATTGCGGTGCGGCGGCGGACATCTTCTCGGACTGTCTGTCATACAAAGTTCAGGGCGGAAAAGAGATTGCTATAATGGGCACCGTATCAGCCGCTTTATTGCGCAAATTCGGCATCAAGCAGAAAGTATATGCTGCGGAGATTTCATGGGATGTACTGCTTAAAAAGGTAAAAAGTAACCATATGTCATTCACGGAACTGCCTAAATATCCGGAGGTTAGAAGGGATTTGGCTTTGCTGCTGGATTATGATGTCCCGTTTGCCGATATTCGCAAGGTGGCTTATGCTACTGAAAGGAAGGTGCTTAAGGAGATTTCTTTGTTTGATGTTTATACCGGGGATAAGATTCCGGAGGGCAAGAAGCAATATGCAATTAATTTTGTTTTGCAGGATCCCGACAGAACACTTACAGACCAGGCGGTTGAGGCTATCATGAAGAAACTTCTTGAGACTTTCAAAAAAGAATTTAAAGCCGAGTTAAGATAATTTTTGAAATTGCTATTAAGATAAACTATATGGAGAATTTGTTGGATAAATATCAATTTGAACTGACCTTACAAGCAATTGATACGGAGCTGAATGAAGTGCGCAGCAATTTGCAGTTGATGATGACCCAGGAGAACTTTGCAAAATCTCTGAGTTTCATAGACCTAACATCTCTGCACTCAACGGACACTGCGCAGAAGATAGCGTCAATGGTAAAAAAAGTAAACTATTTTAATGCACACTTTCCCGAGTACCCGCTTCCTGCATCAATTTGCGTTTATCCCAATTTTGCAAAAACCATAAAAGATTTTTTAAGCGTTAGCGGCGTGGGCATTACAACGGTTGCCGGATGTTTTCCTACGTCCCAAAGTTTTCTGAGCGTTAAGAAGGCTGAGTGCAGGTGTGCAGTAGAGGACGGTGCCAACGAGGTTGATATAGTGCTGGCTCTCAATGCGTTTCTCGCAGAAGATTATGACGCGGCGTTTAATGAAATTAAGGAGATAAAAGAAACTGTCGGGAATAATACTTTAAAAGTTATTCTGGAGACAGGCGCTCTTGTAAGCATAGAAAATATTGCAACGGCTTCATTTCTTGCAATGGAGGCTGGAGCGGATTTTATAAAAACTTCTACCGGAAAAATGGAACCGGCTGCAACCCCTATGGCTGCGATTGTTATGTGCGAATGCATTAAAGCGTATTACAAAAAGACGGGAAGAAAAGTAGGGTTTAAGGCGGCAGGCGGTGTTAAAACGCCGTCAGATGCTATTACGTATCTTGCTATTACTCAAAGTATTCTGGGAAATGAATGGATAACTCCGCAACTGTTCCGTTTGGGGGCAAGCGGTCTTGCAAATAATTTACTGAGCATACTCAAAGGAGAAACGGTCAGCTATTTCTAATTTCCTTAGGATGTTTTTAAGTATCTGCAAATTTTATTTTGTAGAGAATTTCTGTACCGGCGTTACTCCCTGTTCTTGCTGTCTATCAGGATAGTAACGGGACCGTCATTTGCAAGTTCAACGTTCATGTCTGCTCCAAATGTACCCGTTTGGATGTCATGGCCCATCGCCGAGCTTAAAGAGACGATAAATTTTTTATAAATCGGGACGGAGATTTCCGGCTTTGCAGCGCGTATGTATGACGGGCGGTTCCCTTTTGCGGTCATTGCCATAAGGGTAAATTGACTGATCAGCAGAATGTTGCCTTCAATGTCAGTAATCGGGAGATTCATCACGCCGCCCGCATCATCAAAGACGCGCAGATTTATAATTTTCTTTGTGAGCCACTCAATATCTTCATCGCCGTCATCCTCCCCAATGCCTACAAGAATCATAAAGCCCTTCCCGATCTCCCCTTTGACATTTCCGTCAATTGTTACTTTTGCACGTGTAACTCTCTGAATAACAACTCTCATAAAATATTCCGCTAATTTATTGTCATGAATTTATCCAAATTGATTATTCAATTGTCATGTCTCCGTCAAGATCTAAACTTAAATATCCACGGCTCTATCAAGATCTCAACTTAAATATAACGGCTCTATCAAGATTATCCTTTTATTTGAACCTTAAAACCGGCATCAACAAGCGGTTTTGCAATCTCCGCCATCTCCGCCGGAGTAACTTTCTGCAAATCTTCGGCCGGTGTGTCGCGGTCCAGGGTATACATCATTATCTCTCTGGGCTTCAGTTCTTTAACAAGCTCAATCCATCTCCTGCAATGCTCGGCATTTCTGCAATCGATACTTTTGCCGTCAACCGTGCCGCGTAAAAACATAGTCTGCAAAATGAAATTGCCTTTGAATAATTTTATATTCTCGATAGTTTTATCCAGTGAATATGCGGAGCAAGGTCTGTCTATAAAATCTACATACTCTTTGATTGCAGAATCAATTTTAAGAATTGGATTGTCAATCTTCATTAGGGCTTCACGCACCTCTTTACGTCCTACCTGTGAGGCGTTTGTAAGCACGGAAACCTTTGCGGAAGGATACAGTTCATCACGCAACTTAAGGGTAATATCCACAATTTCAGGAAATTCGGGATTAAGAGTAGGTTCGCCGTTTCCGGAAAAAGTTATTGAATCAACCCTTGTCCCCGCCGCGTCGAGTTCTCTTAACCGTTTTTCCAGAGCCTCTCCAACTTCTTCTTTATTAGGGAGTTTCTTATCATTATGATTATCTTTATTCCATCCACATTCGCAATAAATACAATCAAAACTGCAGAATTTTCCAAATTCCGGAAGCACGTTAATGCCAAGTGAACTGCCTAATCTTCTGCTGTGAATAGGCCCGACAATTATTGTGTTGTATAATTTTGTTGACATGATATTACTTGTTGATTATAATCCAAAATCAAATCTATTTATTTCAAATCAAATTTAATTTAATTTGTTCCAATCAAGAGGACTCTTATTATGCAAGACGTTTAGACTTGCTGCCGTCTGTAAGTTTAAAATCCTTAAAGTCGATATTGTCTATCAGAACAATGCCGGGCTTTTTGCCAACGGTAATGCTGCCCAGCTCTTTTTCTCTGCCAATGGCGGTTGCACCGTTAATGCAGGCCCATCCTAAAATTTCCTCAAGCGGAATTTCCGGGAAATGCTCCTGCAGACACTTAATCTCCTCAACCATTGAGAGTATCTTATTGCTTGACAGACTGTCTGTTCCAAGGCATATCGTAAGTTCATTCTTTCTCATTAAATCCAGCGGCGGAAGTGCCCTGTGAATGAAAATATTTGAAAGCGGGCAAATTGTAAAGAAAGGTTCAACAAGTTTTTGCCTTGCGTAATCTATTGCTTTCTGGCTGATTACAACATTGTGTACAAGATTTATTCTTCCGCGTACCGGCTTTTTAGAAAACTTAAGCAGCCTGTCAATAAAATATTGAAGAGCAGTTGTGCCTGTAACCGGAGGAGTTGAAAGGTTGCGTCCTTTATAATTCTCCTCCAGTGCGCCCGTTCCTTTCATAATCATGTCTTCTTCCTCCTGGCTCTCTTGTGAATGGTAAGAAAGATAACCGCTCTTAAGACCCTCTTGTGCAGCTGTTTCCAGCAGAGCCGGACTCATTGTGTAGCAAGAGTGGGGGGTGACCGCAGCATCAAGACCCATTGCAAGAGCCTCATTTTGCAGCGCAATCCCGCTGCTTAAAACCGCCTCTGCATCTTTAGGTTCCGAGCCAAACAGCTCAATGAACGTTCTGAAATATACGGGTGAATTTTTCTTGAACTCAAAACTTTCATTGCAGTTGCTGATATCTGCGCAGCCTGCAACTCCCTGATTATAAAAGTTTTCAAATTCGGTTTTCATTGCGGCAAGACGTCCCTGCTTCTCAACTGTTTCCCTAAGCGCGTTAATCTGTGTGATAAAACCGCTCATGCCGGTTGCCTCTTTAAACGCTCCTTTAAGATGAGATAACTCAATGTGACAGTGAGCATTAACAAATCCGGGGCAAATCACGCCATTATAAAATTCAACCTCTCCTGCCGCCGTGTTTTCCGGCTTTCTGTCCGCCGCAGCCGCAACTTCCACATTTGCCAACTGCCTTATTTCCAATATTTCCCCATTGTCACCGACAGTTACGCACCCGTTCTTGATAGGTGCAAAACTCTTATGTGCCGTATCCGTTGTAAATAGTAAATCCGCCGCTATCTTTCTCATAATAAATCCCTATTTTTTCCCATCTCTGCGTTCTTTGAAAGCATTGCTTCTGTCATCTTCTTTCTGCATATCCGGCTGCCTTCCGTGGTTTATAACATCAATTCTGTTAATGGTGCCGTCTTTCTGAAGCTCTTTTCTGAATTTTTCCCTTTGCCTCTTGGCTTGTGCGCTCATGTGAATATCAGCAGATTGTACATTTCCCTCGCCCGCAACAAAAACTTCTCCTGCCTGTTTTGACGGTGCACCTGTCTGCATGCCGGCACTAACCGGATTTGTTAGTGCGCCGCCCTTAGTACGATGCAACGCGTCAGCCATCACATAATTCTTACATTTATTAATGCTCACATTTTTTTGCCACCATTCGCTGTTCTGCGGAACATCGGTAGCAAAAGAATCCATCATATTGCACAAATAATCTTCATCCTGAGCAACAATCCATCGCTGAGCTCTAAGACGGGGGCTGGAAGCAACATAATCTCCTCCCCTTAATCTGATTGAATCCATAACGGGATACGAACCGTAAATGCCGCCGCCGCCAAGTGTATTCAACTTAGCCTTAAGTATATCCTCCGCATTTTTAAGAATCTTGGAATATGTGTCTTTATCAGCCAGATAATACGTTAATGATTGCCTGTATTCAAGCAGGGTGCAGCCGTACTTGTCAAAAATGGGCTGATACATGAGCAGAGAATCGGACGCAGCGGAAAACTCCGGATTTTGTTTTGCATACTGGTCCGCAAGATACATCTGTCCCACTATCTCCGCCATCTTGCTCTTGCTCAAGATTTTATCCTTTTGGCAAGAAGAAATGAACAGGGAGAATGCCGCCGTGCAAATAAGCACTGTCGGCCTTAATATCCTAAATTTTAATATGTTATTTAAAAAAATCAATGCTCAAAAAATCTACAAAACCTGTCAAATCACCTCACCATGCAGCAGAGCCCCTTTCATATCGGGCAAAGTTAAGTTTTTATTATTATTTTTGCCATAATGAAAATCAATCCTCCAAAATTCATCAAAAAAATGTTCCCGCAATTCATTTGGAGTTTGCCAAATGACAGGAACGAGGTTTATCTGACCTTTGACGACGGACCTCGTCCCGAGGTGACTCCGTGGGTGCTTGATCAGTTGGACAAATACGGGGCCAAAGCAACGTTTTTCTGTCTAGGAAAAAACGTGGAGCTTTTTCCCGAACTCTATAATGAAATTTTAAGGCGAGGGCATGCCGTTGGCAATCACTCATATAGCCATGTAAAAGGGTGGGGCATGAAGACCGGTGATTACGTGCGCGATATAGACACGGCCGGAGATTTAATTCATTCAAATCTTTATCGTCCGCCTTATGCGCGCATTGGACCAAATCAGGCTCGCGTCCTTGGAGAACGCTATAATGCAATACTTTGGACAATTATCAGCAGAGATTATAACCGGCGTCTTACGGGCAAGGGATGTGCAAGAAATGTTGTAAAATATCTTGAGCCGGGCGTTATCATCGTATTCCATGATTCTGTTAAATGTGCTAAGAATCTGTGGGTTGCATTGCCAATCGTCCTTCAGGAAATAAAAAGCAAGGGCTTGCACAGCGCAAGAATTGAGCTATGACAAATTAATTATTATCCCGACAGTTTATAACTTTATAATATGAACGTACTTGTACTTGGGGGCGGCGGCCGCGAACACGCAATTGCTTGGAAAATAAAGCAAAGCAGAGATTGCTCAAAATTGTTTTGCATGCCCGGCAATCCGGGAACGGCGCAAATTGCAACAAACATTGCCGGCAGTCCCAATGACTTTGCGGCGGTAAAAAACGCAGTACAAAATAATAAAATTGATATTGTTGTTGTTGGTCCGGAAGAGCCGCTTGTTCTCGGATTAAGAGATAAATTTTTGGAAGACAGTGCATTAAAGAATGTGCTGTTTGTGGGGCCATCTGCGTCCGGGGCAAGACTGGAGGGAAGCAAGGAGTTTGCAAAAGAGTTCATGACAAGGCATCATATCCCGACGGCGGCGTTTAAAAGCTTCTGCTCTGCCGATCTTGATGAAGCGGATAAATTTCTGGAATCTTTAAAGGCTCCGTATGTCCTTAAGGCTGACGGTCTTGCAGCGGGAAAAGGTGTGCTGATCTTGGATGATTTAACTCAGGCAAAAAGCGAGTTGCGCAATATGGTCGGGGGAAAATTCGGAGCCGCCGGCAACACTGTTGTAATTGAACAGTTTATGAAGGGGATAGAGGTTTCAATTTTTATTTTGACAGATGGTAAGGACTATCTTGTGCTGCCGGAAGCTAAAGATTATAAGCGAATTGGAGAGGGCGATACGGGACTTAATACGGGCGGCATGGGCGCTGTTTCTCCTGTTCCTTTTGTTACGGGAGAATTCATGAAAAAAATTGAGGAGAGAATTATAAGGCCTACCATAAAAGGAATACAAGAAGAAAAAATTGATTATAAGGGATTTATCTTTATAGGACTTATTAACTGCGGAGGGGACCCCTATGTCATTGAATACAATGTTCGCATGGGAGACCCTGAGACCGAGGCTGTTATGACAAGAATAGACTCGGATTTGCTGCATCATCTGGTTGCCTGCGCAAAAGGAAATCTTGGGAGCGAGAAGATAATAATCTCCCCGGAAAGAGCGCTTACAGTTGTTTGCGTATCGGCCGGTTATCCGCAGGAGTACAAGAAGGGAATCCCGATGGACGGGGACGATTTATTTTACAACAACACATTCAGCGGAGCGGTAAAAATTTTCCACTCCGGGACAAAGGAGGCTGTTGCCGAATCTGCATGCTGTAGTGCAGATTCAGATTTAGATTCAAGTTCAGGTTCAGATTCAAGGCACATTGTAACAAACGGCGGCCGTGTTCTGGCGATTACCGCAAATACTTCTGCACAGGATAATTGCACGGTTTCGTCGCAACATTGCTGCAACAACACCGAACATCAAAAAGCAATCTCCGCAATAACGGCAGGGCGTGAAATTGTTTATAAAGAGATAGAGAACATTAAGTATGACGGCAAATATTGCCGCAGGGACATTGGGGAGGACATCATAAAATTCTGTAAAGAAAACAATTGAGATGTACACAGGGGCACATACAGATAATTCTAACGGCAGCGTTTTCATTAAGATAGCGCTTCTGGTTGTTGTTGCCTTTCAGATAATTACATGCTTTTTAATCCCCGCGGAGTTTGAAAGGCCGGGGGAGTGGGTACCTCTTTTTTCCGGTTTCTGGGACATGGAAATAATCATGACAGCCGGTGTAGACAGCATAATTTGCGGAATTATCTCGATAGCCCTGTTGCTGTTCTCCGTATACATGCTTAATGACAGGCTATTTTCCAATATATCAGCATCTTTTACGGCACTGACGTTTGCCGCAACACTAATTTTCTGCAATCCGAGGGCAATATATTTTTCCTCAATTTATCCTGCCGCAATCTGTATGGTATGGGCGTTATATTGTATGTCAATATCCCAGATTTTTTCTGCGTTTTTCCTGTTCTCACTCGCCGCGCAGTTCTATGCTCCGGTCATTTGGTGCATCCCGGCAATCATGATAGTGATGCTGATAGAAACCCCGGAAACCTTAAAATCTTTTTTGAAATCCGTTGGCGGGACGCTGGTCCCGATTATTTACGTACTGTCATTTAGATATCTGGAATTCAATGATGTCGGAGTCTTTTGCAGCCAGTATATGGAGCAGGTAATTACAATAAAATTTGCATTTTTCTCCAAACATCTTACAGATCTGTTTATGATTCTGTGCTTAATTATAGCCTCATTGCATGCTGTTTTTAAGACACTTAGCGAGCAAAGACGTAACAATATAGCAGAGGCAAAAGGGTTGCGGCTTGTAATCATTTCCGCAATTTTTGCCGCAATACTCTACTTTCTTTTTGCCGGTTCATTCAACGGACCAATCAGCGTTCTTGTGGCGCCGCTTCTTGCAGTGCTGCTCTCTTACTTTTATACAAACGGGCATCAGTTGCCTTCCGTACGCATAGAGATGATATTAGTGATGTGCGCCTTTGTTGTGGCTCGTCTGGGATTCTTTGTCAGTTAATTGGCTTTTATTGTAAAATAAGTTAACTTTGAACCTTACAATTTATTTGACAATGAAAAAAGTTTTAGCGGCCCTTTTGGCCATTGCATGTATCTCATTTTCAGCGTCATCTGCTTTTGCTCAAAACAGAGACGCCTTTCCTTCGGGTCACGGGTATTCCCCTCAGAAATATGTCAATAAAGTCCTAAAAAAGGATGCAGATTGGCAAAACGCCGTAGCAGGAATCATGGCTGTTGACCAAAAAGGAAAAGTTGTTGCTCAGTGGAATGCAAATTTGCCTTTGCTTACTGCCTCCACTATGAAGACTGTTACTACCGGACTCGGACTTTTGTATCTAGGTGAAAATTACAAGTTTGAAACAAAAATTGCTTACAGCGGCTCAATCAAAAACGGAGTGCTTCACGGCAATCTTTATATCGTTGGCGGCGGTGATCCGACGCTAGGTTCCTCAGACCCTGTTGCTTACAAAATCGATTCAATTTTCGGCGTTTGGACTGACGCAATAAAAGCTGCGGGAATCAGAAAGATAGAAGGGAGCATTGTCGGTGACGACAGCTTCTTTGAGAGGGAGCAGATGCCGGGAACATGGTGCTGGGATGATCTTGGAACTGATTATGGCAGCGCACCTTGCGGCCTTGCATTTGGTGAAGACGTACAGAGGGTAAAAATAATACCGGGCAAAACTGTCGGTGCTCCGGCCAGAGTGGTGATGGGTTATCCATTTACTCCGGGAGTAAAAATTATTAATAATGTCACGACGGGTCCTGCAAAAAGCGGCGACAGAAGTGCGTTCTATGTATCTGATATAGAGCCTGTAGGAGTTTTTGAAGGCACTGTCGGGATAGACAGGGATACTGTATCTTACGGCATTTCAAATAAGTTCTCATACCTGACTTGCGGTTACGCTTTTCATGATTACCTGGTTGCCAACGGTGTTTCCGTTCCGGCTAGCGTGATTTCCATTGAGGATGCCCGCAAAGATGACGGCGACGCAAATCCGACACTAGTTACAACAACGTATTCCCCTGAATTGTGGAAGATTGTAACGGTTACAAATCATATCAGCAATAACTTTTATGCAGAGACAATTTTAAAGACCATTGGAAAAAAGATGACAGGGGTAGGAAGCTACCGTTCATCTCTTCCTTGCATTCATAAATTGTTGAAGCAGTACGGGGTTGATGATAAGGGATTTACAAGCGCTGACGGTTGCGGACTCTCCAGGGAGAATTATGTTTCTACGGACTTTTTCTGCAGATACTACGGCATGATGGCAAAGCAGGATGTGTTCCAGAAATTCTTTGAAAGTCTGCCATATCCGGGAGTCGGAACATTAGATAATGTGCTTGACGATATTGATCCTGCAGTTGCTGCAAGAGTACACGCAAAGAGCGGAAGTCTCTCAAGCGTAAAGTGTTACGCGGGCTATGTAAAAACAGCGGGCAGCGCAGGTCTTATCAGATTTGCAATACTGGTAAACAATTACTCTGCTCCGACAAAGCAGATGCAGAAAGGCCTTGAGGGTTTCATGCAGTCACTGGCTGAGACAAAATAAGCGGCACAATAAACGGTTGCCGGCTCAAGGAAAGGGCCGGTTTCTGTATTGTTTGCAAAGGCTGAGACAAAAATATGCGGCAGGCTTATTGCTTGCAGGACAGGCGAGGAGAGATGATGTGATGA
>DAIRSJ010000013.1:0-1652 GCA_036804445.1 Candidatus Egerieousia sp. | reverse complement strand
TGCGATGAAAGATGATGAGGGGATAATATAAGAGGATAGCCTGTCGGGATGTAAAATATTGAATATTAAGGTATTTAAGAACACTTTTAGTTTAAATAATAATAAAAATAAAAAATAAATTTTATCATGTTAACACTTTCAAAAAAAGCAATAGATCTTCCTGCTTCCCCAATTAGAAAGCTGGTTCCTTACGCAGATGCCGCAAAGAAAAGAGGCGTCAAAGTTTTCCACCTAAACATTGGGCAGCCGGATATTGACTCTCCAAAATGTGTGATGGAGGCTATCAGAAACATCCATTTGAACAATTTGGCCTACGCTAATTCAGCGGGTGTTGAGTCCTATAGAAAAGGTTTGGCCAAGTATTACAACAACCTTGGAATTGATGTAGACTTTAAGGACATTATTGTTACAACGTCGGGCAGCGAGTCTGTTAATTTTGCAATTTCACTTGTCTGCAACCCTGGAGATGAGGTAATTGTAATGGAGCCTTTCTACACAAACTACAGGGCTTTTGCAATTCAGAACGGCGTTACTCTAGTTCCTGTTCCTACAAGAATTGAGGACGGTTTTAAAGTTCCGCCTATGGAAGATGTTGAGAAATACATCACTCCAAAGACTCGTGCAATCTTGATTTGTAACCCCGGCAATCCAACCGGTACTCTTTACACTCAGGATGCATTGGAGAAACTTGCAGGCATAGTAAAGAAACATGACCTGTATCTGCTTTCAGATGAGGTATATAGAGAGTTCTGCTATTCAGACACTCCTCACTTCTCCTGCATGCAGCTAAAGGGCATTGAGCAGAATACGCTTCTATTAGACTCTGTTTCAAAGAGATATAGCATGTGCGGTGCACGTATCGGATGCATTGTATCACGCAATAAGGACATCATGGCAGCTTTGTTGAAATTTGCGCAGAGTCGCTTATGCTCTCCTGTTGTTGAGCAGATTGCAGCTGAGGCCGCACTTGATACCCCAAAAGAGTACTTTGCGGCAGTAAAAGCGGAGTACATCCACAGACGTGATGTCATGATAGAAATGCTTAACAAGATTCCAGGAGTATTTACTCCAAAACCGATGGGAGCATTCTACACAGTTGCATCACTTCCTGTTGACGACGCAGAGAAATTTGCAAAGTGGATGCTTGAGGAATTCAACTACAACGGAGAAACAACAATGGTAGCTCCTGCAGCAGGATTCTACGCAACACCAAACACCGGCGTCAACCAAGTACGTCTTGCCTATGTCCTTAAAGTAGAGGATATTCAGCATGCCGTCAAATGCCTGGAGGAAGGCTTAAAAGTATATCCGGGGAGAGTCAAATAATCCCGACAGATTAACATTTTAACGGATTAACAAGGCAAAAGGCCCGTGGCATTTTTCCACGGGCTTTTTTTAATCTCCGCGTTTCACTTTCCGCGTTCTACTTTTCGCGTTTAATTTTACGCATTCTACTTTCCATGTTTCACTTTTCATGTTTCACTTTTCATGTTTCAGTTTCCGTGTTTCAGTTTCCGTGTTTCATGTTTTGCGTTTCACTTTCCGCGTTTGATGTTTTGCGTTTCACTTTCCGCGTTCTACATTCCGCGTTTGATGTTTTGCGTTTCACTTTCCGCGTTTCACTTTCGTTACCGTGCTACGGGCTGCCATGG
>DAIRSJ010000012.1:12413-32953 GCA_036804445.1 Candidatus Egerieousia sp. | reverse complement strand
AGATTAGAGGAGCTTATAAATATTATTTGGGTAAATGGAGCACCCGCTCCGAGGCAGCAAGACATCTGAACGAGTTTAGAAGAATGTTTAAAGGTGCCTTTATAATAAAAATAAGCGACGGCAAAATTGTAAATTAATTATCTTCGCAATATGAAATTTACCAGCAGTCAGAAAATGGGGTTTTTTGTCGTATTGGTGATAGTGGCTATTTTCTTTACAATCAACTTTTTAAAAGGTCACGATTTGTTTAAGAAAAACTTCAAGTGCTACACCTATCTTGACGATGTGCAGGGATTGTCTGTCACAGGCCCCGTATATATAAGGGGGCTTAAGGTGGGAACCGTGGAGAGCATAAATTTTGCTCCTCAAAAAGACAGTTTTCTTGTAAAACTTTCTATCAAAAATGATTATGCAATCCCTATTGATTCCAGAGCAGAAATCTACAGTTCTGATATTCTCGGGTCAAAGTCACTGAGGATTGGACTTGGAACTGCCGGCATCCATGCAAAAGACGGAGACACTCTTAAGGGAAGCAACATTCCGGATATGATGTCTCTTCTTTACCAATCCATGGGACCGCTTAAGGATCAGGCATATGCATTGATTGGGAATCTTAACAAAACGCTGGACAATATAAATCTTATTTTAGATTCAAACGCACGCTATAACCTGCAAAATTCTTTTGCAAATCTGAATGGCACGCTCTCAAATGCAGAAAAGCTTTCCGCTTCCCTTAATTCAATGACCCCGGACTTATCATCTGCCATTAAGAATGTTAACGGATTGACATACACGCTAAACGACCCTCGCGGAAATCTGTCGACGACACTGGTGAATTTAAACAAGACTTCTCAGCAATTGTCGGAACTGCAACTTAAAGAGAGTATTGACCAATTAAACAAATTGCTTGAACAGATGCAAAACCCCGATTCTACATTTGGTAAATTAGTCACTACCGATGAATTGCACAACTCGGTGGATAGTTTGATAAGAGAGGTTGACGATTTGGTTAAAAAAATTAAAGAGAATCCTAAAAAATACATAAGGGTGACTGTCTTTTAGAATGAGTACAAATTACGACTAAAACAAACCCCCTCATATCTTAAAGGAAACAAGTATATTACACGTAAACTATTGATTGTGAGGCTATTAAAAATTACGCATCTTTTTCAATCTGATTTATAGCCTCTTAAAATATTTCTCAAATAAACAATAGTTTTTAAATTTTTTTATAACTTTTTTTTCACCACTTTTGTTCAAGCAAAAAGATCAATTTTATCAGATGGAGAACGCGAAGCACATACAAGTTTGGAATGAGTGTTTGCAGTTTATAAAAAACAACACACCAGAAGCAGTATACGAAAAATGGTTTAAACCGGTAAGAGCACTAAGTCTTATCGGCTCCACTCTGACAATTGAAGTACTTTCTGATGAACACATGCGTCAGCTGGAGAGCGACCGGCTTATAGATATTTTGGCGGCAGCTCTAAAGAAGGTTCTTGGAGATTCCGTTAAGCTTATGTACAACGTCAGGGTTGTGGGAGGTTCTTTTGTAACTATACCTCACCAGAATGGGAAATGGCCTACAAACAGACCCGTTCCTTTCCCCATTCAGCGCAACAGCAAGGATGAGGCCGTCATACCTAACCCTTTCATTATTCCCGGTTTACAGAAGCTTCACATTGATCCCCAGCTTAATCCCAAGTACTCTTTTGAAAATTTCATAGAGGGTTCTTGCAATCGTCTTGGGAAAAGTGCGGGGGAAAAAGTGGCGGCAGCTCCGGGCAACAGCCCGTTTAACCCTCTTTTCATTTACGGAGGCTCTGGCTTGGGTAAAACCCATTTGGCTCAGGCAATAGGATTAAGAGTTAAGGAAAAATACCCCGATAAAATTGTTTTATATGTTAGTGCAAACAGATTCCAGACACAATATATGGACGCTGTTAACGTTAAGAACAATCTTACGGATTTTCTTCACTTCTACCAGACGATTGATGTATTAATTATAGATGACGTACAGGAATTCGCAAAAAAAGAGGGCACTCAGAATGCCTTCTTCCACATCTTTGATCATTTACAACAATCCGGCAAACAGCTTGTTTTAACGTCTGATTGCGCACCCGGCAGCATGCAGGGGCTGGAATCCAGACTATTGTCCAGATTTAAATGGGGTTTATCCGCAGAGCTTTTGCCTCCGGATTTTGATACGCGTAAAAATATTTTTATTGCAAAGAGCCAGGCGGAAGGCATTGTACTTCCGGGTGACGTTATAAATTTCCTTGCAGAAAAAGTAACCGGGAGCGTGAGAGAAATTGAGGGAACTCTGGTATCACTTCTTGCTCATTCAACCCTTAACAGAGAGGACATTACACTTGACCTTGCAAGACGCGTAACAGAACAAATTGTTAATGTTGAGAATCAGGAAATATCCCTGGATAAGATACGTAATACGGTTTGCGATTACTTTAAAATTTCACGCGATGCAATTGTCTCAAAAACAAGAAAGAGAGAGATTGTACAGGCAAGACAAATAACAATGTATCTTGTGAGAAATCTGACAAAGACTTCTTTGGCATCCATAGGGAGCCAGATTGGCGGCAAAGACCATGCAACCGTTATTCACGCCTGCAACACAGTCTCAGATTTGATTGAAACCGACAGAAATATCAAGCGATACGTGGCCGAACTTGAAAAACAATTGAAGCCGGCAGGAAACTAAAAAAAAGCAGCATTCACATGCTGCTTTTTTCTTAACTTTACAATCATTAATTAAGAGAATAATTTAAAATCACGATTATGACTAGCAATGATATTCTAAACATCTTTAAAGAGATAACTACTGTTCCAAGGGAGAGCGGACATGAAGAGAAAATAGGAAAATGGCTTTTTGATTTTGCAAAGAAACATAATCTTCCCGCAAAAAAAGACAAAGCCGGTAACGTACTGATTACAAAACCCGCAGATAACGGGATGGAGAAAGTTACAACCATAATTATGCAGAGTCACTGTGATATGGTCTGTGAGAAAAACGCAGGTGTAAAACATGACTGGAGCAAAGACCCTATAGATTACAAGGAAGAGGAGGGATGGCTGGTTGCGCACGATACGACGCTTGGCGCAGACTGCGGTATTGGAATGGCGAGTCAACTTGCTGTTTTAATAGATCCTGAACTTAAAACGGGAAAAATTGAGGCATTGTTTACTACATCGGAAGAGACGGGTTTGGATGGAGCCAAAGCCCTTGATCCTAAGTTTGTTACAGGAAAAATACTTTTGAATCTTGACTCAGAGGATGAAGGACAGGTTTGCATAGGCTGCGCCGGCGGATTAGACTCTGTCGCGACTTTAAAATATACTCCGGAACCTCAGACAAAAGGTTTCTTAAAGTATCAGATTAGAGTCTTTGGAAGTCTTGGCGGACATAGCGGAGATGACATTAATAAGAATAGAGTCAACGCTAACCAGATGCTTGCGAGAATTCTGTTTGGAATTTTACATAAGCACAACATAGAACTTTATGAGATTGACGGCGGCAATAAAGACAACGCTATTGCACGTGAAGCTCATGCAATCATTGGATTTAACAAGAATGCAAAGGCATCTATAACAAAGATTTTTGAGACCGTTTCTGCTGAAATTAAAGATGAATATAAGTTATCCGACAAGGGCGTTCAGATGGAGCTGACTCCTGCCGAAAGCGCTAAAAAAGCTATAGACCAGAATGTTATGGCGGCTCTTGTTTATGCAATGGTTTCATCTCCTCACGGCGTTTACAAAATCAGCGACACAATAAAAGGACTTGTAGAAGTATCCACGAACCTTGCTTCCGTTAAGATGATGCCCGGCAACACAATAAAAGTTACAACCAGCCAGAGAAGTGCAGTGGATTCTGAAAGGAAATGGATGTCGCAGCAGGTTGAAGCTTGCTGGGCTCTTGCAGGTGCAAAGGTTGTCCGTACATCTGAATATCCCGGCTGGACGCCTAAACTTAATTCCCCTGCTTTAGAAATTTGCAAAAAAGCGTACAAGAAAATATTCAATACTGATATTGAGGTAGTTGTAACCCCTTGCGGACTTGAGTGCGGATTGTTCAGTCTTAAGTTCCCTGACATGGACATGGTTTCAATAGGACCGACTCTGCGTGGCGTTCATGCTCCGGGTGAGAAACTGGATTTGGCCTCTTTGGAAAAATTCCGCAAATTGTTGGTTGAGATGGTGAAAAATATCAAATAGGCAATACAATACAATAAAACATAAGATTAAAAAAAGTGCGCTGTAAAAACAGCGCACTTTTTTATTCTCTAAATTTCTCTAAGTTCTTGAATGGACGTGCCAGGGTTTGAGCTGCCAAAAACAGCATTGCCCGCCACCAAAATATCTGCACCTGCATCCTTGATTTCTTTGGCGTTTTGCAGATTAACCCCTCCGTCAACTTCTATAAAACATTTTGGATTGCGCTGCTGAATGAATTTTTTTAGACGTGCTATTTTCTCTGTAGACTCGGGAATATATCGCTGTCCTCCAAAACCCGGATTAACAGACATTAACAGCACATAATCCGCCTCAAGAATAATATCTTCCAAAAGGTATACGCTTGTTCCGGGGTTAATAGCAACTCCGGCCTTCATTCCAAGTTCTTTTATTTGCTGCACCGTTCTGTTTAAATGGAGACAGGTTTCATAGTGTACGCTAATGCTTCCGACTCCGTAACTTTGATAATCTTTAAAAAATTTCTGCGGCTCAACAATCATTAAATGTGCTTCTACCGGACGTTTTGCCCTCCTTGTAATTGCCTTTATAACAGGTGTTCCGTAAGATATGTTTGGAACAAAGACACCGTCCATTATATCCAGATGAAAAATATCTCCACAATTATTTACAATGTCAATGTCCTTGTCCAGATTTCCAAAATCTGCGCTCAACATTGACGGTGCTATCAATATGCTCATATTTTTAGTAATAAAAATCTTGCAGTTTATAATTTTGCAATAACCGTCTGACAAGCAGTGACCCTATCACCCACGTTAACTTTAATCTCTGCATCCAAAGGCAGGAATAAATCCAAACGGCTGCCAAACTTAATGAATCCCAGCTGATCACATTGATTAGCATGTTCGTTCTCTTTTGCGTAACAAACAATTCTGCGCGCTACATAACCGGCAATTTGACGCAGAAAAATTCTCTTGCCTCCTGCCGTCTCCACTGCAATGCTTGTTCTTTCATTCTTTACGGAAGACTTTGGATGCCAGGCAACCAGATAATTTCCCCAGTGATGTTTATAATACAACACCTTTCCGCTAACCGGAAAATAATTTATATGAACATTGCAAATTCCCATGAAAACGGAAACTTGCCTGCACCTTGAGTGCAAAAATTCATTCTCCTCTACCTCCTTAATAATTACCACTTTACCGTCTGCTGCCGAGATGACTGAAGATTCATCAATCAACGCAACTCTTTTGGGCACGCGGAAAAAATAAGCAATAAAAATAAAAAGAGCCGCAAATAAAATTGCAATTGTAGATGTGATAAATGTTATTCCAAAAAAGAGCCAGATAATGCCTATAATCACGGCAAATACCAAGAATGTTATTATCAGAGCTCCGTATCCTTCCTTGTGAATAATCATGATAATTGATTCATTTTTAGCAATCTATAATAGTTGGGCTAGCCCCAAAGTATAAGATTAAAAATAACCGCAACCGGAAAAGCCAGAAGCGCACTGTCAAATCTGTCAAGCATGCCTCCGTGTCCGGGCATTATTGTACCGGAATCCTTGACACCAAAATTACGCTTTAACTGAGACTCAACCAAATCTCCGTAAACCCCGGCTGCAAAAATCAGAAATGTAAATGTTACATCACCAAGAACAGAAAAATGTAGAACCCCGGTAACTCCCAAAATAGCAGCAGCAATTCCGGCAGTAACCGCTCCTCCAATTATTCCTTCCCAAGATTTTTTGGGAGAAATTGAAGGAAATAATTTATGTCCGTGATCCCCCTGACCAAACATGGTTCCAAAGCAATAGGCTCCAACGTCGGAAGACCAAAGAATTATAAACAGCGCAGCCGTTGTCCATCCATTGTAAACTCCGTTATAATAACGCGGAAAAGCAAGAAAGTTTAAGAGAGCAAACGGCAGGGCAATGTATAACAGGGATGCAAATGCATTTCCAATCCCATTATAACTCTTTGAATATAAATTTATTATCGGGAGCAAAACCACAATTGCCGGGACAACAAGCAGACATACGGGACTCCATTCAAAGCCAAGAATAAAAAATGAGAGAATGAACAAAAGCACTCCCGCAGCAATAGATGCAACTTTAAGCAGAAATTTTCCTTCACCTATCGTGAGTCTTAAATACTCGCTCATAACAAACGATACAACAACGGCGAATACGGCAAGATACGTAAAGGGAGAAAGCAGCAGCGAGGCAAGAATCACCGCAACAAATACAACTCCGCTGATTGACCTTACTATAACTTCCTTCATAACGCCTACTCCTTTACTCTCGGACCAAAAGTACGCTCAAGGTCCTCCGTGAAAATAACTTCTTTTTCCAGCAACAATTTTGCAAGTTCATTGAAGCCTTCAAAATGATCTTCCAACACTTTGCGTGCCATCAGATGAGCTTGGTTGATGATGTTTTTAACCTCAACATCAATAAGTTCTGCCGTTTTCTCACTGAACGGCTTATTGAAATTATAACCCTGATCCTGAGAATCATAATATGATACGTTGCCAACCACATCGCTCATTCCGTAATAAGCAACCATTGCATACGCCTGCTTGGTCAACCGTTCCAGATCATTAAGAGCACCAGATGAAACTTTTTTGTTTACAACCTCTTCTGCAACACGGCCTCCAATAAGAGACGCAAGCTCATCCATCATTTGTTCCTTTGTTGTAATCTGCCTCTCCTCAGGAAGATACCAAGCTGCACCCAGAGCTTTTCCTCTCGGGATAATGGTAACTTTTAAAAGAGGATTTGCACTTGGCAAGAACCAACTTACGGTTGCATGTCCCGCCTCATGATAGGCAATCGTCTTCTTTTCATTTGGAGGAATGATTTTGCTCTTTCTCTCCAGACCTCCCACTATTCTATCTATGGCGTCCATAAAGTCCTGACGCTCAACAAATTTCTTATTATACCGCGCGGCTATCAAAGCAGCCTCATTGCAAACGTTTGCAATGTCCGCACCTGAAAATCCGGGAGTTTGCTGTGCAAGAAAACTTGTATCCAACTGCGGGTCCAATTTCAAATCTTTAAGATGAACTTTAAAAATTTCCTCTCTATCCTTAAGTTCCGGAAGATCCACATTTATCTGACGGTCAAATCTTCCCGCTCTCATCAACGCCTTATCCAGGATGTCTGCACGGTTTGTAGCGGCAAGAATGATAACCCCGCTATTTGTCCCAAAACCATCCATCTCCGTAAGCAGTTGATTAAGGGTATTTTCTCTCTCGTCATTAGAAGAGAATCCAACATTCTTTCCCCTGGCACGTCCAACCGCATCAATTTCATCTATGAATACAATGCAAGGCGCCTTTTCTTTGGCCTGTTTAAACAAATCCCTTACCCTGCTGGCTCCGACACCAACAAACATCTCCACAAAGTCCGAACCGCTAATTGAGAAGAACGGCACATTTGCCTCTCCTGCTACCGCCTTGGCAAGCAATGTTTTACCGGTCCCCGGAGGACCGATCAGCAAAGCTCCTTTTGGAATTTTTCCGCCCAGTGCGGTATATTTTTTAGGGTTCTTTAGAAAGTCTACTATCTCCATCACCTCCTGCTTTGCCTCTTCCAAACCAGCTACGTCCTTGAAAGTTACACGTGTTGTGTTATCCTTATCAAACAGTTTTGCCTGACTCTTGCCAACGGAAAAAATTCCGCCGCCGCCGCCGCCGCCGCCAATGCCGCCTGCGCCTCCGGCCATTCTGCGGAACATAAAAATCCACAGTACAAATATTAACAGAGGGAATAACAGCCAATTAAGAATTGTCCCCCAGTAATTGTTCCTCTCTTCCGTGGCAATGCTAAAACGCTTATTTGCAGGAAGCGATTCTCTTGCCGCATTTAGCTGTTGCTCAGAGTCAAAATTATTGGACACGATAAAGAAGAACTGAGGAGACATTTTTGGAATACGCCCGCCAAAGTAATTCTTGTATTTCTTAAGACTGTCTTTCTTAATTGTAACTTCAGCCCTATTCTGATTTGTGACAAAAGTAATTTTATCCACGTCTCCGGCCGGAACCATCTGTTCCTTAACCTTATACCATTCCGTCTTTATAGGATCTCCCCCCTTAGCTCCCCAGAACCACATATAGCCCAGGAACGCAAGCAAGGGGATATAAATCCAGAACGTATTAAACCTCGGGGGTTTGGTACCGCCTCTCCCCATCATATTTTTTTTCTGATTGTTATTCTCCATATTGAACTTTAATCCTCATAAGCAGTTTTCTTGCAGTCATTCCACAACTCTTCCAGTCTGTAAAATTCTCTGTACTGAGTCTGAAATACATGCACAACAACATCTCCGTAATCTAAAATAATCCAAAAAGAATTCTCTTTTCCCTGTTCCCTGACAGGTTTTTTATCACACTTGACAATCATCTCATCTTCAATATTATCCGCAATTGCCCTGACTTGAGTTGTAGACTCCGCGTTGCAGATAACAAAAAAATCACAGATGCTTGTACCAACCTTTCTCAAATCCAGAGAGCAAACTTTTTTTGCTTTCTTATCCAGCATAGCGTTTGCAATAACGTTCACCGCCTTTACCCCCTCTTTGTTCTCAACAACCTTTACGGGCGACAGTTTTGCCTTCGGAACTCTTTTTACGGGTTGTTTTTTAACAACTTTTTTTACGGCCTTTTTACCGTCTGTTCCTTTTTGCTCTTTTCTCATACTGCTTTGTAAATTATTATCTTTGCAGCAAAGATACAGCAAAAAATCAGCCAATTCACACTATGTCAAAAAAACTTGAAATAAAGTGGTATGAAACCACGGATTCTACCAACAACAGAGCTAATGAGGATGCGGCGGAAGCTCCCGACAGATTTACATGGGCCGCTGATTTTCAGAGTGCAGGACGCGGCCAAAGGGGAAATAAATGGATAAGCAAAGCGGGAGACAACCTAATGTTTAGCATACTCTTTAAACCCGGGTTTATCTCTGCGCAAGAACAATTTGCAGTTTCCCAAATATGCACGTTGGGTATATTTAACTATCTTAAAGCCAATGGAATAAATGCTAAAATCAAATGGCCTAACGATGTCTATGTCGGGGATAGAAAGATATGCGGAATGCTCATAGAAAACGTAGTAACAGGTGACAATCTGTCACAGAGCATATCCGGAATTGGTTTGAATGTTAACCAACGGGAATTTCCGTCAAATATTACAAATCCTACCTCAATGGTTCTGGAAATTGAATCAAAAAGAGAAAACAAATCTGTAAAATTTGATACGCATAAAGAATTGCCGAAGCTTCTTGCAGAAATATTCAAAGAGTATGAGGCTGCAAGAAAGGAACATGACAGGAGCGGCAATTTCAACAAACTTGCAAAACGTTATTTGTCCGCTCTTTACAGGATTGGAGAGTACCACAAATACTCAGACCTTACGGAAGAAGAAGATAAAACCGTCGAGATAAAAAAGGGGAAAATATTTGAAGCTAAGATAGTTGGCATTGACGAGAATTCTTGTCTTTTGTTAGAAAATAAAAAAGGCGAAAGAAAAACATTCGCCTTTAAAGAGATAAGTTATATTCTAAATTCCTAAATGCCGGACTATTCATCCGCATGCTTGTTACGTCCGGCTCTCTTTGTCAGCCAGATTATTCCCCGTATGATAAAGAATATTGCTATTATGAACAGTATGATATATCCGGCGTAGACCATTCTGACGGCAGCATTGTACTCCACCTTCCCCGCCTGCGATGCGGTTTTTGGCTGCGAGCCCGTCTTTCTCATGTATTCGGCAAATGCATACCACTCGTTAACACATCCGACTTTCTCGCGCTCATTTATAGAACGTTTAAGCAGCATATCATTAATTTGCCTTATTGACGTCCCATTTTGATTCTTTGGTATAATCTTTAACAAGCCGTGCGAATTTTTATTTATAACATCCAGGCACATCGCTGTATAGTAGCCCGTTATAACGTGATACAATTCATCCGGCTGAACGGCTTTTCCGTGCAGGAAAACTTTTTTAACTCTAAAGAAAGGAAGCGCGGCAGGATTATACGTATAAGTCAAGCCATAGAAAGTCATGTAAGCATCCGGCATCTTGCCCGCAATTGAGGCATTCACCTCACACAAATCCTTAAGTTCCTTCCCTGTAATCCAGCACTCTACAATTGGATATCCCAATTTACCCTCAGGATCCAAACCTAAAGGAAGGATATCAAACGCATCGCTATATTTTATATCCCCGACAGACAAACCTTTTCTAATAACCCCGGCAGGAACAACCGAAAACATCTTTGATGTATCAATGTCTGAAGGAGCATCGTGCGCTGCGGCATAAAAATAGCTTCTTGCAATAGCCTCGCCCAGAGGGAAATCCCCAAATTTATCCGGTTTCCCGTCCAGCGGCATTTTCTGTCTTGTGACAACTCCGGAAGGAGCAATTCCAAATTGGTTATTGAACTTGCCTGTAACTTTTAACTCTACGCTGTCCAGGAGTATTTTTAAAGCAGGATCAGGTTTGGTGTCCGACGGAACACTTCTTAAGCCGTAGAATACCAAGTGGTTTTCTCTCTCTTTTAAACTGTTGTCTCCGTTAGATATGCCGACTTCCCCAAGAAAAGCTCCGTTTGAACCGGCAGCCCCGATAACAACGTTCCCCACTTGCCATGGTCTGAAAATTGCCTCATGATCATGTCCGCTGATTATCACGTCTATATCAGGACACTCCTTTGCAAGAATTCCGTCTTCACTCTTATCTTTTAGAAGAGTTCCGCTGTGAGAAAGACAAATTATATAATCTGCACCCAGTGTTTTAAGTGTCTGAACTATAGTCTTTGCAGTCTTTATCGGATCCAACAGCGTCATATTCTCTCTCTCATTGCAAACATTGAATGCGCCTTTACCAAGAAGTCCAAAGATTCCGATCTTAACACCATTTCTGTTCATTATGATGTAACTCTTTTCACCTATGTAAGAGCGGGCATTCTCAAATGTATTATCGTTTGTTTTGCCCAAGTTTGCAGTAACATTTACGGGGAAGTTAATTGGTTCCTTTGTAACGGGATTAATATTTCTGCCGTGAATATTTGCATTATAGAATGTAAATCCCAGTGATTTTAAGCCAATGTCAAAATCATGATTGCCAAAAACATACGCATCATAACCCATTAATCCGAGAGCTCTGTATTCAGATGCTTCCGTATTAGTTACGGCGGAAAAAACGCTGCCCATCGCAATGTCCCCCGCATCCACAACAATTACCGTAAAACCTTTCTTTTCAAAAAACAGTTTCTCCTGCTTAATAAAAGTTGCCAGCTTTGGATACTTATCAACGCAAGAGTGCAGGTCACCGGTAAAAAGAATGGCCAAAGAGTTCTCCAAACCAGCCTGTTTCACGCTCACTTTAGGTTGAGCAGGAAGCCCTTGCGAATAAACTGATTCACAAGGTATTAGAAACAGACACAGCAGCAATGCCGCCGCCATGAAAATTTTTCTTGTCAAGTTTTTCATATTTTGCTTATTTTACAAACAAGGACATTTCAGCCGCAAGTTCATTTGCCTTTGCCGCCGCATCTGAAGCAAATGTTTTATCACAGCCCGCAAAAACAATCCCTCTTGATGAATTTATGATAATGCCGCAACTGCCGTTCATTCCGTGAGTTGCAACATCGTTTACCGTTCCTCCCTGAGCTCCCACACCCGGCACAAGCAGAAAACTGTCGGGAGCTATCGCCCTAATCCGGGCAAGCTTTTCCGGACGAGTTGCACCAACAACAAACATGATATTGTTTTTATCTCCCCACTTTGCAGACTCTTTTATAACGCGCTCAAACAAACAGTCACTCCCGGATTTTTCTTCAGCAGACTCCCCGCAAACTTTTAAGGTTTCAAAATCTTCCGCAGATTTATTTGAGGTAAGAACCAGAATCACAGCCCATTTACCTTTGTATTTTAAGAACGGTATCACAGCGTCCGCCCCCATATATGGAGAAAGAGTCACCGCATCAAAATTCATTTTTTCAAAAAAGGCTTTTGCATATTGCTCCGCGGTATTGCCAATGTCTCCGCGCTTTGCATCTGCAATCACAAAAATTTCCGGATAGTATTTTTTGATATATCTTACCGTAAGAGCCATCTGTTCAAAACCTTGCGCACCTTCAGACTCATAGAACGCGGTATTTATTTTATAAGCAACGGCATACTTTGCAGTAGCTTTTATGATTGCTTTATTAAATTCATACTGAGAATTTTCCGGGCCAAATTTTTCTTTGACACAAGCAGGAATCTTGGAGACGTCGGAATCCAACCCGACGCACAAGAAGCTTTTCTTCTTCTTTATTTGATTATATAACTCTTTATATGTCATTTTATTCCAGTGATAATCTTTAAACTAAAGAGTTAACATACCCTCAGGCTCTCAAAAACAAATTGCCTGTAAGCCTATTCACTTTTTCTTTTGCGTAGTCAACCGTAACTTTAAACTCTTTCATTGGACCCGCTGCAAAGTCAGCGCCTCCATCCTCTTTAAGAGCCTTCTTCTTCTCTGATGGCGCATCATACATGGCATCCAGCATAATTGCCTCACATATAGAGCGTAATCCTCTGGCGCCAAGGTTATATTTGACTGCGGTATCTACAATAAAATTAAGCACATCGTCACCAACTACAAGATTGATTCCGTCCATCTTAAACAGCAGTTGATATTGCTTGATGAGTGCATTTTTTGGTTTAGTAAGAATATCCAGAAGAGCCTTTTTATCAAGAGGGTGCAAGTATGTTACCACCGGAAGTCTTCCTATCAGTTCCGGAATCAGACCATAAGAACGCAAATCTTGCGGGGCTATATATTTAAGCATCTCCTTGCGGTCAACCCCCTTAAGTTTTTCCTGCACTCCGTACCCGACAACTTTTGTATTAAGACGTTGTGCAATTTTTCTCTCTATCCCCTCAAAAGCTCCGCCGCAGATAAACAAAATATTTTTTGTATCCACTGCAATCATCTTTTGCTCAGGATGTTTACGGCCTCCCTGAGGAGGAACGTTTACAATATTTCCTTCCAGGATTTTCAACAGCGCCTGCTGAACACCCTCCCCGGAGACATCTCTGGTTATTGACGGATTATCGCTCTTGCGCGCTATCTTATCTATCTCATCTATAAAGACTATTCCCATCTGCGCCTTCTCCACGTTGTAATCCGCATCTTGCAAAAGACGTGTAAGAATACTCTCAACATCTTCTCCAACATATCCGGCCTCCGTAAGAACTGTAGCGTCTACAATTGCAAAAGGAAGATGAAGCATCTTGGCTATAGTCCTGGCCAGTAGCGTTTTGCCCGTACCAGTGGGACCAACAAGAAGAACATTTGATTTCTCCAGGTCAAAATCATCCTTCCCTTTCTGCTCCGCATGAAGAATCCTCTTATAGTGATTGTACACTGCAACAGAGAGATACTTCTTAGCCTCTTCCTGCCCTATTACATAGCCATCCAAAAATTTGCTAATCTCCTTTGGAGTCAGCAGCTTAAAATCTTTTTTTGTCTGCTCCGCAAATTGCTTGTTATCCTCTTTGTCGAGTCCTACAACATCTTTTAAATAACTGTAAGTCTGTACAATACAATCAGTGCAAACGTATCCGTAACGTCCTTGCAGAAGTTGTACCTCACCCTCTTTTCTCCCGCAAATCACACACCTCTCTTCCGGCGCCTGCGGTCCTTTTACTTTTTGATTGTCTTGCATTTTATTATATCTGTCGCGACAGTTATTTTTTCTCTTTCTTATCCTTGCCAAGAATCTCATCAATCATTCCATACTCCTTGGCCTCTGCGGAAGTCATCCAGTAATTCCTATCTGCATCCTTCTCTATCTGCTTGATACTCTTGCCTGTATTAAGAGCCAGTGACTCATATAGTTCCCTGCGGGTCTTAATAATTTCTCTTGCCTCTATTTCAATATCCGAAGCCTGACCTTCCACTCCGCCGAGAGGCTGATGAATCATGATTCTAGAGTGAGGAAGTGCGCTTCTCTTTCCTTTTACTCCGGCGGCAAGAAGTATTGCGGCCATAGACGCAGCCATTCCGGTGCATATTGTGGCAACCTGAGAATGAGCAAGATTCATAGTATCATAAATTCCCCATCCGGCAGAAACAACTCCGCCCGGGGAATTAATGTACAACTGTATATCTGAAGCCGAATCAGATGAATCCAGATATAGCAGCTGCGCCTGTATGATGTTTGCAACATCGTCATTGATAGGCACTCCCAGGAATATAATCCTGTCCATCATAAGACGTGAGAAGACATCCATTGTAGCAACATTCAGCTGCCTCTCCTCTATGATTGTAGGATTTATATAGGCATTTTTTCTTGCAGCAGCTCCCGCAGAGGGAACACGCTCGCTTACAAGCTTCCTGTAACCGCTTAAAGTTAAAGAATTTACGCCAAACTTACCGGTGGCAAATTTTTCAAAATCTGATTTCATCTATTCTATTTTACTACTTGTTATCCTCTTTAGCATTCATTTTGACAAGTTCCTCCTGAGTAATGTCTTTTTTCTCAACTGTTATGATACCCTTTAGATAATCAACAACTTTATCCTCCTCACACTTCTCAAAAATCTTGCTTACTTCTTTATCATTTCCAAGTACGGTCTCTGAATATTTATCCAGCTGCTCCTCAGGAACATCCATCATTCCGTACATCGCAAACTGATTGGCAGTCATTTTCTTTGCCTCTGCCTTCAAATCTTCTTTCTTAATTTGAATCTTCTGATCCTCAACCACTTTACGGGTAATCATCTGCCAGCGGTAATCTTGCAGGAATAACGGGAATTCCTTCTCTATCTGCTCCATTGTAAACTTGCCCTCGTTGATTTTGAACAACCATTTCTTTAGAAAGCCCTCCGGAAGTTCCAGTTTACACTTCTTAATCATGTAGTCTACAAGGTCTTTGCGGAATTTATAATCACTCTCCTGCGCGTACTCTCCCTCAATTTTCTCCGTCAGTTTTGCATCAAACTCTTCTGAAGTTTTAACCTTGTCCTTGCCAAATAATCTGTCGCGAACTTCCTGAGTCTCCTCCGCAGGTTTGAAAGTTTTAACTTCCTGAACCTTAACCGTATACTTAGGATTGGAATTATCCATCTCCTCTTTCTTAACCTTTAAAAGAGCGGCGCGATCTACCTCATTGGGAAATGATTTAACTACATCTATTTGGAAGGCATCGCCTTTTTTCTTTCCAAGGAATTGTTTCTTTGCGTCCTTGTCCAAAGTCTTTAAGGTTACATAGGTCTTCTCAACTTTCTTATCCCCCTGCTCCAAATCCACAACCATAAAGTCCTCTTCCCCCGCCGTTTCCGTATCTACAAGTTTGCCGAATTGCTTAAGCATGTCCGCCTTGTACTCATTGAAAGCCTCCGGAGTAATCTTGATATTGTAATACTTTACCTTATCACTCTTGCCTGCATCAACCTTAACCTCCGGTTTTACGGCAAAGTCAAAGATAAATTCAAACTTTTCATCTTTATCCCAGTCAATATTCTTCTGAAGTTCCTCATTTGGAATAGGCTCGCCAATAAGGTCTAACTTATTTTCCTTCATATAGTTGTTAATACCGTCGGACAACATTCCGTTCACCGCCTCGGCCATTGCGGATGCACCGTACATCTTCTCAATCAAACCCATAGGAGCCATGCCCTTGCGGAATCCTCTGATTTCAGCCTTCTTGCGATAATCTCTTAAAGACTTCATTTTCTTCTCATTTGCTTCCGTCTTCTCTATTGTAACATTCAAAAGGTACGTCAGCTTCTCTGTTTCTTTCTTCTCTATTTTCATAATATATATACGTTTATTATTCTGTTTTATTACAGCGGAATATCCTCCGACATTAAAGTGGGCGAATTTACGGTTTTTCTTGCTTTTCCGCAAACCTGCTCTCCATATAATCCCGACAGACCATCACATTACGATAATCTTCCCGCAAATAATCCTCAAGTAATGATAACAAGCCAGAGGTCCGACACGGAATCGGTGTATCTCCGCGGCGATAACCGCTTTACTACCGGCGATTTTACCTGCGGTACCGCCGGCAAAAATAAAAAGAGCAGAGGAAAACCTCTGCTCTTTTCTAACGTGCGGGCGAAGGGACTCGAACCCCCACGCCGTTAAGCACTAGATCCTAAGTCTAGCGCGGCTACCAATTACGCCACGCCCGCATTCCCGCTTAATTGGGACTGCAAATTTAACTACTTTTTACTTTTGTGCAAATTTTTCTGCTAGTAACTCTGAGCTATCGCGATGAAATCATCTGCCTTCAAAGAGGCTCCGCCGATAAGACCTCCGTCAATATCTTTCTGAGCAAAAAGCTCTTTAGCATTGGAAGGTTTGCAGCTGCCTCCGTAAAGAATAGAGATCTCTTCTGCCTGTGCGCCAAACTTTTCCGCCAATGTCTTTCTTATAAAAGCATGTATCTCCTCTGCCTGCGCGCTGGTTGCAGTCTTGCCGGTGCCGATGGCCCAAATTGGCTCGTATGCAACAATAATTTTCTTCATCTCATCAGGGGTCAAATCAAAAAGCACTTCTTTGATCTCTGCTCCCACAACATCAAAATGCTTCCCGGTCTCTCTCTGCTCCAGGTTTTCTCCGCAGCAGTAAATAACTGATAAACCATTTGCAAGGGCAAGTTTAATCTTCTCTTTAAGAATTGCATTTGTCTCATTATAATATTCCCTTCTCTCCGAATGTCCCAGTATAACGCAACTTACAGGAACAGATGCAAGCATTGAAGCTGAAACTTCCCCGGTATAAGCCCCTTTCTCTTTATCTGCGCAATTTTGAGCGCCAAGAGAAATTTTGCCTTTGCATACCGGACAGGTAATGTCAGCAAGTTCTTTGCTTACAGGGTACAGGTGAGTAAACGGGGTATTAATAATAAGATGCACATTCTCAGGTACATCTCCCAATTTTGCAATAATCTGCTTTACAAGTTCCACGCCTTCTGCAACTGTAGTATTCATCTTCCAGTTTCCGGCAACAATTTTTCTTCTCATAATCATGTGTTTTAATTACAGAGGGCAAAATTATATATTTTTTTAACTTTGTGGAAATCTATAAATCGGCACAGGATACATGAAGCGCAGGAGTGTTTATTACATAATTTTTGCAGCGGCGCTGGTTATATTTTTTGCCGCCGATCTCTTTCTTGGCTCCGTGGACATATCCGTAAAAGATTTGTTCACAACTTACATCGGAAAAGATATACTTATAAATTTCCGCCTGCCAAAGGCCATAGCCGCATTGTTATGCGGTATTGCACTGGGGGTATGCGGTTTGCAAATGCAAACTCTTTTCCGCAATCCGCTGGCAGATCCTTATATCCTTGGAGTGAGCAGCGGCGCCGGCCTTGGAGTTGCACTGTATCTTATGGGTATGTCATGGGTTGGAGTATCTTCAGAAGGAACTGTCTTTCAATCTTTTGGAATAGCAGGTTCAGCTCTTGCGGGGGCCGTGCTTGTAACACTGCTGATTTTGTACGTATCAAAAAAGATGGAAGGGAACCTCTCCCTGCTTATTTTTGGAGTGATGATAGGATTCATTGCGGGAGCTTTGGTTAATTTATTGCAATACACCTCTAACGCGCACGCACTTAAAACATACGTATTGTGGACAATGGGAAGTTTTGCCGGATTGACAACTCCGCAGCTGCTGATTTTGGCTTCTATAATAATAACCGGTATTATACTGTCGGTGAGGAATATAAAAGATTTGAACGCAATACTTTTGGGAGAAGATTATGCTGCATCCTTAGGATTGGATGTAAAAAAAATAAGGGTGAGAGTATTGGTTTCCACCACTTTGCTGGCCGGAGGCGTAACCGCATTTTGCGGGCCGATTGGTTTTTTGGGGATTGCCGTACCGCATATAGCGCGTTTTATTTTTAAAGATGCCAATCACCGCACGCTGGTCCCTGCAACAATTTTAATCGGAGCGACAATCACAATTTTTGCAGATACGATTTCTCAGCTGCCCGGGAGCGGAACTGTGATTCCTATTAATACTGTTGCAGCATTGCTGGGTATTCCGGTGATTCTTGTAATACTTTGGAACGCAAGAAAATACTCAAATTAAAACAATGGCGGAACTGCTTAAAATAGAGAATTTAACATTGGGCTTTGGTGAAAAAGTCATCTTCAGAAATATAAATGTATCTGAAGAAAACGGCCGCTTTGTTGCTCTTGCAGGCTCAAACGGACGCGGCAAAAGCACCCTGCTTAAGACACTATCCGGCCTTGATTCCATTTACAATCCGCAATCATTTAATAATCCCGACAGTTTGCAGCGCCCGGAACAGGGAAGCATCTTGTACAAGGGAAAAGCTATTGCGGAATACACAAAAAAAGAATTCTCTTCTCTGGTATCTTTTGTGTTTCCAAACGGACGTCGCACTAACAATCTGTCGGTGAAGGATATGCTGAGCATATACTGTTACTATAGAACAAATTGGATTGGTACTCCCGGAGAAGATGAAGAGAAAAAAATTTCAAAGGCGCTGGAACAAGTTGGACTGTCAGGCTTTGAAAACAGAAACAGTGCCAACCTTAGTGACGGTGAATATCAGAGAATTACAATAGCGGGGGCACTGGTGCAGGATAGTGAGATCATCTTGCTGGATGAGCCTACCGCATTTTTGGATGTTGCCAATAAATTTATGATAACTCACCTGCTAAAAGAAATTGCACACACAAGCGGCAAACTGATAATTTTCTCAACTCATGATTTGCAGCTGGCCATGGAGATGTGCGACCGGCTTTGGCTTATGACCGAGAGCGGCTTTTACTCCGGTGAACCTGAAACACTTATGAACAACGGAACCATGGACAAAATGTTCAATGTGCCGGGACTTATTTTTGATAAAAACATTAAATCTTTTACATACGATGGCGGTTTTAAGAATAACAAAAGAGTTTAAATTTGAGTGTGCCCATGCGCTTACGGGATATGACGGAAAATGCAGCCACATTCACGGACATTCTTACAAATTAAGGGTTACCGTAAAAGGAGAACCCATTGATGACCCAAAGTCTCCAAAATTTGGAATGGTAGTAGACTTTAATGACCTTAAGAAAATTATTAAAGAAAACATCGTGGATAAGTTTGACCACGCACTTGTTTTAAGAAGAGATGCACCTCTGGTTGAGGAGATCAGCAAAAATTACGGTAACACGGTCATAACTGATTTTCAGCCGACAAGCGAGAATTTAGTCACCTACTTTGCAGCACTGATTAAAGATGAGTTGCCGGATAAAGTAGAGCTTTACTCTCTTAAACTATCGGAAACCGCAACCGCCTCAGCCCGGTGGTACGCAGAGGACAATAAGCCAAAAGAGTAATAATTGTAAATTGGCAAAAAGACATAGAGAGATGAAAAAGATTTTCTTGATAGACGGTCACGCACAAATTTTTAGAATGTATTATGCATTCATGCGTCACCCGCTGATAAACACAAAGGGACAGGATACCTCTATTCTTTTTGGCTTTACAAAAATGGTACTGGAACTCATTAATAAAGAGCATCCTACAAATATTGCGGTTGTATTTGACGCACCCGGAAAAACATTCCGTCACACTATTTACAAAGAATATAAGGCCAATAGACCTCCCGCGCCGGAACTTGTTATTCAGGCACTTGAGCCTCTGCAGGAAATTTTGAAAGCCTTAAATATCCCTGTCGTGATGGTAGCCGGAGTTGAGGCTGATGACGTAATCGGATCAATGGCAAAGCAATGGTCAGGCGACGACAAACAAATATACATGGTTACTCCGGATAAGGATTATGGTCAGTTAATTCAGAAAAATGTTTTTCAATACAAGCTTCCGAAGGGAGGAAACGGAGATACGGAAGTAATTGGAACTGACCAGCTTTGCGCCCATTACGGAATTAAAGATCCCGCAGGAGTTATTGATATTTTGACAATTTGGGGAGATACGTCAGATAACGTGCCGGGCATCAGAGGCATTGGAGAGGTTGGCGCAAAGAAACTGATTTGCAAGTACGGAACCCTGGAGAATGTAATGCAGCATATTGGAGAGTTAAGTGCAAGCATACAAAAGCATATCAAAGAATCCTCAGAGGAACAGATAAAGATGAGCAGATTTCTGGTCACTATTAAGACTGATGTACAGCTACCTGTTAATGAGGATAATATAAAGACTGCTCTGCCTGATGAGGCGGCGGTAAATGATATCTTTGCAAAGTATGAATTCAACTCACTTAAGAAAATGATTCCGGGATTTAATAACAGTGTTGCCGCATCTGACGACTATCCGGAAGACTCGCCGACAGATGATTT